>JAUXST010000819.1 GCA_030679805.1 Reyranella sp.
GCGAGTGCGGCCGCGATCCAAGACCAGATTTCCGCGGGGATCGGCGTCTTCTCATTGCGCCATTTGCCGATCAGGTTTTTGTCCCGACTCAGAAAGTGTGCCATCGGCGCCACGTACAAGTCGCCGAACAGAGCGCGGGAGGCGGAATCAAATACCTTGCCAGGTGTCGTCATAGCGTGGGTCTCCTTACCCTCGGTGGCAGGCAGCGCCCGCCTCATATAAAAAAGTACGCTCGATAGCGTTCGAACGCAAGAGGCATACGTATAGACAACCAGACGCTGTTTTCGAGCTACCGAATCCGAAGGCCGACACTTGGCCTCGGTGCGGATTTTGTCGAGGGGATCGGACACCGCTCCCTACAAGATCTTCTTTGGAATAGGTGCATAGGCACTTGACGAGGGGAATCGCTCGCGGACTGACCGGGGCATCTTCGGTCGAGGCGGATGATATGCTGCCCCCAGGCGCAAGCGCACGGCAGGTATGCGAATATATAGTTGCAGGTTTAGCAGGAAAATGCTATGAATCTTGATAGATTGGCGATTGGTGTGCGCCGGCCTTTTTTGCATTCGCGAAACACCCTGGACAGTCTCAAGTTGGAGCCCGTCCCGATCGAGCGTCACGTAACGACGCCGATCCGAACCTTTGGCCATGCCCCGCCCGGCGCGCCCGCCGGTATGTATCCCTGGAGGATGAGGGGAGGTCCCGCGACCTGTATCGGGTAGTCGGTACCCGAGTACTGAGCCGTGAGTAGCAAGCACAAGGACGCCCCGCCGAAGATCGTCCGGCAGGTGGGTGGACCGAGGCGCGAAAAACGCGTCCGAGGACTGAAGATTGACGGTCGTCTGTGGCTGCCCGAGGTGGGGCTGCAGGGTCAGATTCCCGACGATGTCACAGGTGGGCGCTCAGCCTGTGTCACAACATTTGTCTCAACTTGGTGTGACACTTTTTAGTGTGACACGCCTCGGCGTCAGCGTTGCCGGCCGGGCATCAGCGCCAGCCAAAGCGAGATCACGGTCGAGGCGATGGCGGCGGCCTGCAACCACGACAGCGGCTCGTGCAGGATCAGGATGCCGCTCACGATCGCCACGATCGGGATGGCGATGGAGGACAGGGCGGCGACCTGGGCGGGCAGCAGCTTCACGAGGGCAAACCAGGTGGCGGTGCCCAGCGCCATCGGGATGGCGCCGGTGTAGATCGTGGCGGTGAGCGCCTTGGTCGAGGGCCAATGCGTCGGCAGGCCGTCGATCAGGACCATCCCGAGCGCGATCGGCGGCAGGCAGATGATGACCTGCCAGAAGGTGAGCGACAGACCCATGCCGGGCCAGGCCGTGCGCTTGACGATGAAGGTGCCGATGGCCCAGCAGAAGCCCGCCAGCAGACCCCAGAACAGGCCCCAGGGCGCCAGGGCATAGTCGCGGAAGTTGGGCGCCATCAGCGCCACCACGGCGGCCGCGCCGATGATGATCGCGGCCAGCAGGCGCGGGGTGAGGCGCTGGCCGAACTCCACGAAGCCCATCAGCGCCACCCACTGCGTCATGGTGTAGGCCAGCACCGAGGCGTGGCCCGAGGGGATGTAGAGGACGGCGAGCGACGTCGCGATATTCCAGATGCCGACGTTCATGATCGAAGCGGCGATCAGGGCGGGCCACTTGCCCTTGGGAACGGCGAAGCTCTCGCCGCGGATCACCAGGATCGCCGTCAGCATGAGGACGGCGACGCACATGACGACGGTGCGGAAGGTCCAGACCGGCAGCTCGTCGAGGGCGATGCGGAACAGCGGCCAGTTGGTGCCCCACACGAGGGTGAGGGCGCCCAGCAGCGCCAGCACCTTGGGCGAAACGCGAGTCATGGTTTGAAGGTGGCGCCGGTCAGGCCTGGTGCCAGTCAGGCTTGGTGTTCATCCGGCGCCTGCAGGTAGCAGCCGTCGATGCGCCAGCTTCCGTCGGGCAGTCGGGTCATCGGGTAGATTGCCGTGACGGGCCGGCCGTCGGGTCCGACGACATGGACTTTCTGGGCGACCTGGCCGTGCAGCTCGACGATCTCGCGGAAGTCGAAGACCTGCGGCCGGTACACCGGCCGATAGCCTTGGCGCACCATGTCCATGAAGACGTCGGAGCGTCCGAACATGCCCTGGATGGAGGGCGAGGCGAAGCCGAAGGCGGCGTCGCCGTCGTCGCGCCGGAACGCTTCTATCTGGCCCTGGATGATGTCGCGAATCGCGGCCTGATCCTGGGGCGAAATCGCGGACTGCTGCGCCGCTGCCGCCGTGGCGAGGCCGATGATCAGGGCGAGGAAAACGAAGAAACGGGGGACCATGCCCAAGTCTACGCCCGCAGCCGCCGATTCGCGACCGTCGGGACGGCCGGGCCGCTACTGCAGCGGAACAGGACGCCGTTGCGGAGCGGTGGAGACGCGCCCCACGCCGGGCGGATTGCCGAGACGGCCCAAGTTCACGCCGTAGGAGAGTGCGGCCAGGTTGGTGCGCTCGCGGGCGAGAAAGCCGTTCTCGCGGCCGATCTGGGCGTTGAGATCGGCGATCAGGCGATCGATCTGCTGCATCGAACGCGTCGTCTCGCCCTCGATGGCGCGCAGGTTGCGGTGATCCTCGTCGACCGCGCCGCCGACCGCGAAGGTCGCGCGCACGTTCTCGAGCAGATAGCCCGCCACCGATGCCTGCGTCGTGACCTGGCTGGCGAGCGAATTGAGCTGGCCGACACCCAACGTCACGGCGTCGAGCTTGGCTTGGGCAGCATTCCACTGGTTGACCAGATCCGGATTGCCCGGCGTGGTGCCGGTCTGCAGGCGCGAGGTGATACCGTTCACCAGGCCGCTGTAGGCCGCTGAATCGCTCGAAAGCTGGCTGCGTGTCGCGTTGAGCTGGGCCTGCTGCTGCGAGATGCCGTTGGCGAGGGCTGCCTGGTCGGAGCGCAATTGCTGGATGCGCTGCCGCACGGTCTGGGTGCCGGTCTGGCTGATGGCCGGATTCGACGATGGCGGGCTGACGGAAGGCGCAAAAGGACCTCCCTCGTTGCACCCGCTCAAAACGACCGCCGCCAAGAGAAGCACGGATCGTTGGACTCTTAGCGCCATCGTTGGCCTCGAAACTGCCCTGGCATCATCATTGGGCGCCTCCGCATCGGCTGCCCACAATAGGGCCAGCTCGATTCGGGGCACCGGCCCCCAAATCCAGATGCCTGTGATGCTACTTGAAAGCAAGGGAAACCGACAAGCGTCGATTTCCAAGGCCACACAAGCACTTGGCCGGCATTGTGCCCGGTTTTGCAGGCTTTTTTGCAAGCGTTCGGCGGCTTGCAACCCGGGGACAGTTTCATTAGGGTGCGCGCCTCTTCGCCGGGTGCCTCGTGGGAGGCGACCTGGCCGTGCGCCCGTAGCTCAACTGGATAGAGCATCTGACTACGAATCAGAAGGCTAGGAGTTCGAATCTCTTCGGGCGCGCCATTCTCTCGATACCCTCATGTTAAAGTCGATCCTCGCTTATGCCGGCCTCCGGCGGCCATATCGGTTCGAGCGAGCGATCCCCGTCCTGTGCGCGCTCGCTCTGGCGCCTGTCGTCGTCGCCACCGCGGGGTGGATGGCCGCGACTGACAGGCTGGGTGACGGGCCTCGCGCGCACTACTTTCTCTATCTCCTGGTACTGCTGGCGCTGGTCGTGGTGCTTGCCCGCTGGCCGCGGCTCGCGACGGCCGTGCTGGTCCTCGCCCTGGTCGACCTGTCCTGGGGCCTGGGCTCCCGAGTCCTGATACGAGCCGGATACGCCGTTCCGTCCCTGCTGCCGCCCGTTGCCACCGAGCCGCAGCGCTTCCAATGGCATGCTTCCCTGCAGGCTGTGCCGATCCCCTCGCTCCGGGTCACGAGCCCGACCGGACTCGAGATCAGCCATACCTCCGAGGGCACGCGCGGACGGGATCCGGCGCCGCACTCCCTCGACACGCGCACGGTCGTGGCGACTTTCGGTGGCTCGACGACCTACGACATCGGCGCGGGCGAGGGCGACACCTGGAGCGATCGCCTGGGGGAGGCGCTCGGCCGGGATCGCGTTTTCATCGTCAACCACGGGGTGCCGGGCTACTCGACCGTCGAGCATCTGATCCAGACGGCGTTCTACCAGACCAAGTTCGGCAAGCCGCCGCGGTGCGCGATCTACTACGTGGGCTGGAACGACCTGCGCAACGCCCACATCCCCAACCTCGATCCCGGCTATGCCGACTTCCACCTGCCGAGCCAGGTCGACTCGCTCAAAGTGCGGCGGATCGGCGGGTCGCATGTCACGATCTCGCCGCTGCTGACGGTCTTGGCGCGTTTCGTCAGCGCGGACGTCGACACCGTGCGCTACTCCGCCGATCCTTACGGCCGCGAACCGGGAAGCGGCAGCGATTCCGCGCTGGAGGCGCTTTACGAACGCAACATCCGATCGATCTCGGCGATCAACCGCGCGCGCGGCGTGGCCACGATCTGGGTCGGCCAGTTGCTCAACCGCGAAAGACTGCAGGGCGACGGACGCTATGGCTGGTTGCCGCTGGTGCGGGACCGCGACCTCTGGCCGTTGCAGCAGCGGTTCAATGCAATCCTCGAACGCACCGCCCAAGCCCTGGACGATGTCTACGTCGCCATACCACCCGACTCTTTTGTCGGCGCCGACTTCGTCGACAACGGCCACTTCTCGGTCCAGGGCGCGCGCCGGTTCGCGGAACATCTGGCACCTGCCGCGCGCGAGGCTTGCCGTTGAGCCCGGGGAACTTTACTGCTTCGGCCATGCCTTCCATCCAGCGAGTCATCCTGATAACCGGCGCGTCCTCCGGCATCGGCGCCGCGACGGCCCGCGTGCTGGCCGCGCCGAACGCCGCCGTCGTGCTGCATGCCCGCAAGAATCGCGCGGGTGCCGAGAAAGTCGCCGAGGAGGTGCGCAGCAGCGGTGCCGAGGTGTTGTATCTCGAGGGCGACCTCGCCCAGCCCGGCACGGCCCGACGCCTTGTCGAGGAGGCCACGGCCAAGTTCGGACGACTCGACGTCGTGGTGAGCAACGCGGGCTTCGCCGACCGCCGTCCGATCGGCGAGGTCGATCGTGCGACCTGGGATGCCAGCATCGCGTCGATGACCTC
Source organism: Reyranella sp. (assembly GCA_030679805.1). Lineage (GTDB taxonomy): Bacteria > Pseudomonadota > Alphaproteobacteria > Reyranellales > Reyranellaceae > Reyranella. Next base: position 5,121 of record JAUXST010000819.1, read on the forward strand.
GGCCTTCTACGAATTCGCGACGGCGGCCAAGCCGTGGCTGATCAAGGCCGGCGCCGGCGGCCGCATGGTCGGCGTGTCGTCCTTCGTGGCCCATGCCTTTGCCCGCGGCCTGCCGAGCTTTCCCGTCTCCGCCGCGGCCAAGGCCGGCGTGGAAGCGCTCGCCCGTGCCTTCGCCGTCGAGATTGCGCCGTCGGGCGGCACCGTCAATTGCGTGGCGCCGGGCCTGATCGAAAAGGATGCCGACGCCCATGTCGCCCTGTCGCGCGATCGCATGGCCCAGATGAGCGCCCTGGTACCGATGGGCCGCTATGGCAAGCCGGCCGAGGTTGCGGCGGCAATCGCCTTCCTCTGCTCTCCGGCGGCGAGCTACATCACCGGCCAGACCCTTCACGTGAACGGCGGCGTGACGCTTTAGACGCCGATCGACCGTACCAGCGCCACGATATCGATGCCCTTGGCGTCGATGCCGAACCACTCGAGGTAGAGCGGGATCTGGTGGTCGAGCATGTGGCGGCCGTGATGGATCCGCCGCCCGTGCGCGCGGGCGCGCTGCAGCAGGGGTGTCTCGATCGGGCTCATGATGACATCGGCCACCAGGGCGTCGGCGTCGAGCGTCACCGGGTCGAACGACAGCGGATCGCCGGGCCGAAGCCCCAGCGGCGTGGCATTGACGGCGATGTGAACGCCTTTGGGCGGCGTCGCCACTTCCGCGACCGGGACATCGGGATAGTGCCGCAGCAGGCGGTCGATCGCGATTTCGGCCCGGGCGGCGTCGATTTCGGTGACGAGCAATCGTCCGACACCGGCCTCGCAGAGCGCGGCGGCGATGGCGCCGCCGGCACCACCCAGACCGACCAGCCAGACGCTGGCGCCGCGCACGCGATGGCCTTGGGCCTCGAGCCCGCGCACGAAGCCGGTCCCGTCGGCGATGTCGCCGGCCAGGGTGCCGTCCGGCTCGCGACGGACCAGATTGACGCTGCCCGAGGCTTCGGCGCGTCGCGTGGTCCTCCCCAGCAGGGGCAGGATCCCGGTCTTGTGCGGGATGGTGACGGTGAAGCCGCCGAGATTGCGCATTCGGCCGAGCGCCTCGAGCATCAGCGGCAGCAGGTCGGCGCCGCCTTCGAACGGAAGCCAGACGGCGTTGGCGCCGACTGCGGCGAAGACCTGCGGCATGATCCCGGTCATGCGCAGCTGGCGGATGGGATCGCCGATCGTGCCGTAGAGGCGGGTGGCGCCATTGACCGGAAAGAGGCCGGTGAAGACGGGAGGTTCTGCCGAGGTCATTTTGCCCCAAAAGGAAAGCGGCGGGACTTGCGTCCCGCCGCCGATCTTGGCCGCGCCGGAGGCGAAGCGCTAGAGATGCTTCAGCACGTATTCGGCCGAGGACACCTCGAAGGCGCCGGGCTTTTCGACGAACAGGTGCTTGATGACGCCGTTGTCCACGACCATGGCATAGCGCTGGCTGCGTGTGCCGAGGCCGAACTTCGAGCCATCCATGGTGAGGCCCATGGCCGTGGTGAATTCGGCATTGCCGTCACCCAGCATCATGACCGAGTCACCGGCCTTCTGGTCCTTGCCCCAGGCGCCCATCACGAACGCGTCGTTCACGGAAATGCAGGCAATGGTGTCGACACCCTTTGCCTTCAGAGCAGCTGCTTCGGCCACGAACCCGGGCACGTGCTTTGCTGAACAAGTGGGGGTGAATGCCCCCGGCAGCGCGAAGGCAACGACCTTCTTGCCGGGTGCAAAAATCTCTTCAGTGGTGACCGCTTTGGGTCCTTCCGGCCCCATCGTGCGCAACGTGGCGCTCGGCACCTTGTCGCCAACTTTCGCCATTCTTCCGCTCCTTCAAATGCCGCCCGAAATGGCGGTTTTACGACTGGCGGACCCTAGGCCCGAGCCCCCGCCTTGTCCATGCAGGGCCCCTGTTGTGGTTTCGAAGTCTTGACCTTTGACCGGACAATCCCCATGGATTTGAGGGATCATATCACCATGTCCGGGCCCAGCTCCCCCGCCGCCTCATTGGTCGGCCGCTTCCTGGTCGCCGCGCCGTCCATGCCGGATGAGCGCTTCCGTCAGAGCGTGGTCTTTGTCTGCAAGCACGATGGCGACGGCGCGCTCGGCATTATCGTCAACAGCAAGGTCGACGATCTGCCACTCAGCCAAGTCTACAAGCAATTGGGCATCGAGCTGCCGACAGGCACGCCCGAGACACCGGTGCTGTTCGGCGGACCGGTCCAGCCCACGCGTGGCCTCGTGCTGCACTCGGCCGACTACAAGCGCGAGGAGACGCTGGTGATCGAGGGCGGCATGGCGCTCACCCCCTCGCTCGAGGTTCTCAAGGACATGGCGGGCGGCAGCGGACCTCAAAAAGCATGGCTGGCCTTGGGGCATTCCGGTTGGGGCCCGGGCCAGCTCGACCTTGAGATGCAGGACAACGCCTGGCTGGTGGTCGACGGTGACGCCGAACTGGTGTTCGACACCGATTTTTCCGCCAAGTGGCAACGCGCCCTCGATCGCCTGGGCGGCAAGGGCGGCCCCAACGGACGGTTCGATCTGGCATCCTTTTCGCCTCAGACAGGCCGTGCCTAAAGGGTGCGCCAGATGTGCGATATTCGCCCCCTGATTGTGCTTACTTTCCCCAGACGAAAAGGCCTATAGGCGAACTTACGCCCCCGCCAACCTCCCTTCGCGGAAGGCGTGCGTACCCGGGACGCCTTCGCTTCCTCCCCAACCCCATTCGGAGGCGCGGGCGTCCCGAACCTTTTCCGGCCGCCCGCTACTCCGCTGCGGTCGCCTGGACGGCCGGCTGACGGTAGGCTGCGAGCAGGCTCGCCTCGCGCTCCTTGGCCGCCTTCACGTTCTTGTCCTTGACGTGGCCGAAGCCGCGCATGGTTTCCGGCAGTGCCGCGATCTGCTGAGCCAGTCCGTGGTTGTTCTGGTCGAGCGTGGCGAGCAAGGTTTCGATGGTGGCCTGGTATTCGCCGATCAGCCGGCGTTCCATCCGGCGCTCGGCGGTGTAGCCGAAGACGTCGAGCTTACCGCCACGCAGATGCTTCATCGAAGCGAGCAGGCGGAACATCGGCATCACCCAGCCGCCGTACTCGCGCTTCTTGAGTTCTCCCGTCGTCGGGTCGCGCTCGGCGAACAGCGGCGGGGCGAGATGGAAGGTGAGCTTGTAGTCGCCCTCGAACTGGGCGCCCAGCTTCTTGTGGAAGTCGCCGTCGCTGTAGAGACGGCCGACCTCGTACTCGTCCTTGTAGGCCATCAGCTTGTACAGCGACTTGGCCACCGCTTCGGCAAGGCCGCTGCGGCCGCGCGCCTTGTCCTTCTCCGCCGCGGCGACCTTGTCGACAAAGGCCCGGTAGCGCTCGGCATAGGCCTTGTCCTGGTAGGCCGTCAGCAATTCGACCCGCTTGGAGACGATATCCGTGAGCGTCCGCGCCACCGGCTTCTCGACCCGCAGCGTCGGCTTGGCGGCGGCCTGTACCGCCGCGAGATTGTGGGCGGCGAGCCGGCCCCAATCGAAGGTGCGCTTGCTCGACTCGACCGCCACGCCGTTCAATTCGATGGCCCGCATCAGCGCCTCCAGCGACAGCGGCACCAATCCCTTTTGCCAAGCATAGCCCAGCATGAAGAGGTTGGTGGCGATCGAATCGCCCAGGATCGCGGTGGCCAGGCCAGTGCCGTCGACGAAGGTCGACGCCTCTTCGCCCGCGGCGTCGCGGATAGACTTGATCATCGACTCGGCGCCGAGATCCATGTCGCCGTTCAGCACGAAGGCCGCGACCGGCTGCATGTAGCCGTTGATGACGGCCTTGGTGACGCCCTGTTCGATGCGCGACAGCGCCGCCGGCGCGGCGGCCACGACCATGTCGCATCCGAGGATGAGGTTGGCGCCGCCGGCGGCGATGCGCACCGCATGGAGATCCTCGGGTTTGGGCGCCAGCCGTATGTGGCTCATGACCGCGCCGTTCTTTTGTGCGAGGCCCGTGAAGTCGAGCACCGTGCAGCCCTTGCCCTCGAGATGCGCCGCCATGCCGATCAGTGCGCCGACGGTGATGACGCCCGTGCCGCCGATACCGGTGACGAGAATGCCGTAGGCTTCGCTCAGCGGCCGCAGCGCGGGGAGCGGCAGAGAGGCGAAGGGATCTTCCTGTACCACTTTCAGCTGCGGGCGCTTCGCTTTACGGACGCCGCCGCCGTGCACCGACACGAAGCTCGGGCAGAAGCCGTTGACGCAGGAGAAATCCTTGTTGCAGTTGCTCTGGTCGATCTGGCGCTTACGGCCGAGTTCGGTCTCGAGCGGCTTCACCGACACGCAGTTGCTCTTCTCCGAGCAATCGCCGCAGCCCTCGCACACCGAGTCGTTGATGAACACGCGCTTGGCGGGGTCGGGGAAGGTGCCGCGCTTGCGGCGGCGGCGCTTCTCGGCGGCGCAGGTCTGGTCGTAGACCAGGACCGTGAGGCCGGGAATCTCGCGCAACTCGCGCTGGACGGCGTCGAGGTCGTCGCGATGGCGGACCGTCACGCCCTCGGCGAAGCCGGGGTTCATGCCGTACTTGTCGGGTTCGTCGGTGACGACGACGACGCGCCGGGCACCTTCGGCCGCCACCTGCTTGGTGATCTCCGGGACGTTCAGCGGCCCGTCGTGCGGCTGGCCGCCGGTCATGGCAACGGCATCGTTGAACAGGATCTTGTAGGTGATGTTGACGCCGGCGGCGGCCGACTGGCGAATCGCCATCAGGCCGGAGTGGTAGTAGGTGCCGTCGCCGAGATTCTGGAAGATGTGCTTGTCCGAGGTGAACGGCGCCTGGCCGATCCAGGCGACGCCTTCGCCGCCCATATGGCTGATCAGCGCCGTCCGCCGTTCGGGCATCCAGATCGCCATGCCGTGGCAGCCGATGCCGGCCATGGCGCGGCTGCCTTCGGGCACCTTGGTCGAGGTGTTGTGTGGGCAGCCCGAGCAGAAGAACGGCGTGCGCGCCACCTTCTGCGGCGGTGCGTTCAGGAGCTTTTCCTTGGCTTCGAGGCGGGCGAGGCGCTGGTTGAGCTCCGGCGATTCGCCGCCGTGCTTCATCAGTCGACCGGCGATCACCATGGCGACGCCGGTCGGCGACAGCTCGCCTTCGCTCGGGAAGATGATGCGGCCGGTCTCGTCGGTCTTGCCGATGACCAGCGGACGCTCGCTGGCGGGAAGGTTGTAGAGCAGGCGGACGAGCTGGTCTTCGAGGTTGGAGCGCTTTTCCTCGACGACGATCACTTCCTCGAGGCCGTGGGCAAAGCGCCTGGCGCCTTCGGGTTCCAGCGGCCAGGTGACGCCCACCTTGTAGAGGCGGATGCCGAGCGCCCTCGCGCGCTCATCGCTGATGCCGAGATCCTCCAGCGCCTGGCGGGTGTCGAGATAGGCCTTGCCGGTGGTCATGATGCCGATGCGCGCGCGTGGCGTGTCGATCGCCATCTTGTCGAAGCCGTTGGCGCGCACGAAAGCCTTCACGGCGTCCATTTTGGGGCCGTGCAGGCGGCGTTCGGCCTCGAGCGGCGGGTCGGGATTGCGGATGCCGAGGCCGCCGGGCGGGAGCTGGAAATCCGTCGGCAGCACGATCTTGATGCGCTCGGGATCGACCCAGACCGAGGCGCCCGACTCGACAGTCTCCGAGATCGCCTTGAAGCCGACCCAGCAGCCTGAATAGCGCGACAGCGCAAAGCCCAGGATGCCGAAGTCGAGATATTCCTGGACGTTGGCCGGATTGACGACCGGGATCATCGCCGCGGCAAAGACCTGCTCGCTCTGGTGCGGCAGGGTCGAGGACTGGCAGCCGTGATCGTCGCCCGCGAGCGCAATGACACCGCCGTGCGGCGAGGTGCCGGCGGCATTGCCGTGCTTCAGCACGTCCATCGAGCGGTCGACGCCAGGGCCCTTGCCGTACCAGATCGAGAACACGCCATCGACGGTGGCCCCGGGGAAGAGGTTGACCTGCTGGCTGCCCCACACCGAGGTGGCCGCGAGATCCTCGTTGAGGCCCGGCTGGAAGTGGATGTTGTTTTCCTTGAGGTAGCGCTTGGCCGTCCAGAGCGCGTTGTCGTACATGCCGAGCGGCGAGCCGCGATAGCCCGAGATGAAACCGCCGGTGTTGAGGCCCGCCGCCAGGTCGCGCTGGCGCTGCATCATCGGCAATCGCACCAGGGCCTGGATGCCAGTGAGATAGACGCGGCCCTTGTCGAGCCGGTAGCGATCTTCTAGGGCGTAATCGCCGAAAACCAGTGGGACGGAAGTGACGGCGGTGCTCATCGCGGAAGGCCCTCCGGTGGCGGCAGCGTAAACGGGCGTTTATCTGCCGCCAGCATAGCGGGCCGGGCCGTCGGCGGGAAAGGCCATGAGGGCCTCCCGCCAATCCAAATTTCGCTCCCGGCGCGGGTTCCATCTAGGTAGATCGCAGTCAGCGTTGGCGCATTCGATGGGACGAAGCGCGGGAGGATTTTCTCGACGGCGTCCCATAGAATATCGATGGCGCGTGCGACGGCCTTGCACAGCAATGCTTTGGAAGGCTTCTCTGGCTGTCCGGGCGGTACAATGACGAAGTCTATGTCATCAATACCACGACCGGCGCGGTGCGAACCGTAGGTGTCGGCAAGGAACCGCATGGCCTCACGGTCTGGCCGCAGCCCGGCCGCTACTCGCTCGGGCACACCGGACATCTGCGGTAACGGCACTGAAAGATCACTATGCCATCGGCTCCAACGTCGGACAGGACAGGGCCGTTTCTTCGATGTACAGGACCTTGCCGTGCCGCGAGATGGCGAACGATCGCGCGAGGCCATTGTCGAGCGTGACCGTAACGGTGCCATCGCTGATCGCGTACGCCCCGCTACTCTCCCATAGCCCGACGTAGGCGTAACTCCCGTCGAGCCCGAAAGTGAAAGTGGCGCCCATTCTGGTGGTGCAGGCCTTCCCTCTGAGGGCCCGGTTGATCTCGTCGGCATTGGCCGCCACGGCCGGAGCGTCGGCCAGCGGCTGCGCGACGGAGAGAACGAAGATCATCGCGGTTAGGCCGGCGCCACCGGCAAGCGTTGCCCTTCTCATGACAGCCTCCTCTCGTCCAACTGGGCCTCGCTGACGGTCAAGCATCAGCAAGGCGACAACCGGGCGCGCTCAGCGCATCGAGACGATCTCCAGGAAAGACTCGGCTACCACCACATGGGCGGTCAAACAGATCAAGTCACACTACTGAAGGTCCACGACCACCGCCCGTTTTGGAGTCCGTTTGGAACACCCCTGGGACCGTCGTGCATTGCTGCAAATATAGGACTTCCACTCGAAAGGTTCAACGAACTCGGCACAAAATACAGATAGTGCTGACACAGGTTCCTCGGCAGTGGAACGCGGTCCGATGACATCTAATCGAAACACGCTCTGGCCGCCCGATGTCAGTTTGTCGGCTTCCTGCCAGCCTTGTAGTTGGCGACCGCCGTCTTGAGCAGGCGGTACTCGGCGCAGCCGAAGACGCAGAGCGAGTCGAGGCGCGCCAGATGCTGGTCGGCCTGGGCCGGCTGGTCGAGCATCAGATAGGCTTCGCCGATGTACTCGTGCGCCCCGAGATGTCGCGCGTCGATGGCGAGCGCCTGCTGGTAGTATTGCAGCGAGCCGTTGGGATTGCCGGACTTGCGCGTGGCGAAGCCCATCAGGTTGTAGGCGTCGGCATTCTTCGGGTCCCTGGCCACGACCTGCTGCAGGAGCGGCAGGGCGTTGGCATAGTCCCGGGCTTCGATCATCGCCTTGGCGCGCGTGTAGTTGGGATCGGCGGGCTTGGCCGTGGTCTGGTCTGCACCGCCGCCACCACCCGCGGCGAAGGCACTGGCCGTGAAGCCAAAGCAGAGAGCGGCTATGACGGTGATCAAGGTCGAACGCATGGTCTACCTCCTGTTGCGGGGATTGTTGCCGTACTACCGCCTGCGGCAACGAAATTCTTATGACATTGCCGTGAGTTCGGTGGCCCTCGTGAGCGCGCGGACCATCAACCGGCCCTGGCGACCCCTTATTTCAACGTCGTGGCGCGGTGCGTCCGGGAGACTCATGCCGGCGCAGTCGAGCAGTTCCTGCGACACGACAAGCTCGGCACCGAGCTCCTTGGTCAGCGCCTCGAGACGGCTGGCGGTGTTGACGGTATCGCCGATCGCCGTGATCTGGGCGGCGCGCTCGTAGCCCATTTCGCCGACGATCGCCGGCCCGGCATGCAGGCCGATGCCGATCCGCAGGGGCTGGTCGAGATCGCCCGACAGAGCCTCGTTCAGATCGTCGAGGGCCATGGCCATGCGCCGTGCCGCGTCGAGGGCCTGCTGGCAAGCCACCTGGGGCTCTCCGGTGAGGCCGAAGATCGCCATCACACCGTCGCCGATGAATTTGTCGACCCGCCCGCCGGCCGCCTCGATCGCCTGTCCGGTCGCCCGGAAATACCGATTGAGCAGGAACACCACGTCATAGGGCAGCTTCCCTTCGGAAATCGACGTGAAGCCGCGGATGTCGGCAAACAGGATGGCGACATAGTGTTCGCCGCCATGCGCCTGCGGCTGTCGCCGATAGGCCTCGACGGGACCGGCCGAGGCCGGGAGCAGCGGCGTAATCCGATAGCGACCCGGCGGCGGCCGCAGCTGGCAGGCGAGGCGCACATTCTCTGGGGCACCGACACGCGACAGCACTTTCTGCTCGTTCGCTGACGCTGGCGGCAACTTGGCGCGATCCTCGCCGCTCACGCGAACGCGGCAGGTCGAACAGCGCCCCCGGCCACCGCACACCGAGGCGTGCGGGATATTGGCGAGCCTGCTCATTTCGAGGACGGTGAGCCCGGTGCCGTGGCTTACCGTCTTGCGTTCGCCGTAGCTGAGATAGACGACACCGGCACGGCGCTCCCACAGGCTCCGCACGCGCCGGCCGGCGAAGGCGGCAATCCACAGAATGGCCGCACCCGCCACCAGCGCGTCCGAGATGGTGTAGAGTTCGGCGATCTCGTCGGGCTTGGGTACGTTGGCGCGGGCGAATACTTCCTGCAGGAAGCCCGGCTGCTGCGCCAGTTCGGCGAAGTCGCGCAAGGCGATGGCGGCGCCGGCAATGCTGGCGGCCGGGACCAGGAGCGCCACGGCATAGTGCGCCGGCAACCACGACCCGTACCAACGCCGCAGGCGCCACGCGAAATGCAATCCGATGCAGGCATGGATCCAGACGACGAGGGGCAGGGAAAACTGGCGGACGATCCCAGGCCAGCCACCCGAGACCAACGAGCCCAGCACCCAACCATAGCCGGGGCGCACGTCGAACAACTCGTGTGCGAGGCGGGTGCCCACGACATGGAACACCGCCAGCGGCACGATCGCCAGGCCGAGCCCGAACTGCGTCCATTCCCACC
>JAUXST010000828.1 GCA_030679805.1 Reyranella sp.
CCTTGCCACCGTGCCGGCGGCACGCAGCGCGGAGGGGCTCGCCCTCTGCCGGTCGCTGTTCGGCGACCGGTTCGTCGATCGGCAGAGCCTGCTGGCGATCGCGCTCAGCAATCTCAATCCGACGGTCCACATGGGCATCGCACTTGGCAACATGACGCGCATGGAGCGCGGCGAGGCGTGGGGCCAGGCCGAGAATGTGACGCCCAAGGTCGGCCGCCTTGTCGAGGAACTCGACCGCGAGCGTCTCGCGATTGCGACAGCCCTCGGCCTGAAAGTCCGCACGATCTTTCAGCACCTTAACCTGTCGTTCGGCGTGCCATTGGGTTCGGCCTCGGAGATGCACCAGGCGATGCATGCCATCGGCAAGGGCGGCACGGGTCCAACGACCGCCGATAGCCGCTACGTCACCGAGGACGTGCCGTTCGGCCTGGTGCCGACCGCGAAGCTCGGCCGCCTCGCGGGCCATCCCGCCCTGCTGCACGAAGCCGGCGTCCAGCTTTTCTCGGCGATGTATGGGCGCGACTTCAGCGCCGAGAACGATCTTTTGGCCGCCCTCGACATCGAAGCGATCTCGCTCTCGCGGCTCCAGACGCTGTGCCGCGACGGTTACCCGCCCGTCTAGCCGTGCCATAAGCCCAGACCATGACCTCTTCCGCGACCGCCACTCTCCCCGTTTCCCTGGCCGATGTCCGCGCCGCCGCCGCGCGCATAGCCGGCGCCGTGGTCCATACGCCGTGCCTCCGCAGCGAGACACTGTCGCGCATCGCCAATGCCGACATCTGGATCAAGTTCGAGAACCTGCAGTTCACCGCCTCGTTCAAGGAGCGCGGCGCGCTCAACACGTTGCTGCAGCTCAACCCCGAGGAACGCAAACGCGGCGTCATCGCCATGTCGGCCGGCAACCATGCCCAGGGCGTCGCCTATCACGCCGGTCGCCTCGGCATTCCCGCGACCATCGTGATGCCCTCCTTCACACCCAACACCAAGGTGAAGCACACGCGCGACCACGGCGCCCGCGTCGTGCTGGTGGGCGATACCCTGGCCGAAGCCGCGACCGAAGCGCACCGGATCGCCGCCGCCGAGAAACTCGTATTCGTGCATCCCTACGACGATGCCCGCGTGATCGCGGGCCAAGGCACGATCGCGCTCGAAATGCTGCAGGACGTGCCCGAGCTCGACACGCTGGTGATCCCGGTGGGCGGCGGCGGCATGGTCGCAGGCTGCGCCGTGGCGGCGCGCGGGCTCAAATCCGATCTGAAGGTGATCGGCGTCGAATCGGCCGGCTACTCGGCGATGCGCCAGCTTCTCGCCGGCGAACCGGTAACGGTGGGCGGGGACACCATCGCCGAGGGCATCGCCGTGCGCGACATCGGCCAGGCGCCGCTCGCCATCGCCCGCGCCCTGCTCGACCGCGTGCTGAGCGTCGACGAGGTGGCGATCGAACGCGCCATCGC
>JAUXST010000834.1 GCA_030679805.1 Reyranella sp.
TCCTTCGTTCGGCACGCACTTTGGCATTGCTCGGGCGGCTGAGGCATGTTGCGGGCCCTGAACGGAGAGAAGAGCTGCAATGTCTGGAGCGTTGGACGGCCTGCTGGTGGTGAGTGTCGAACAGGCGGTGGCCGCGCCCTACTGCGCAGCTCGCCTGGCGGATGCCGGCGCCCGCGTCATCAAGATCGAACGGCCGGAGGGCGATTTCGCGCGCGCCTACGACGGCTACGTGAAGGGTGAGTCGAGCTATTTCGTCTGGCTGAACCGCGGCAAGCAGTCGGTGGCGCTCGACTTCAAGAGGCCTGAGGATCTGGCGCTCCTGCATCGCCTCATCGCCAAGGCCGACGTGCTGATCCAGAATCTGGCGCCGGGTGCCGCCGAACGCGCGGGCTTCGGCTCGGCCGCCATGCGGACCAAGCACAAGAAGCTCATCACCGTCGATGTCTCGGGCTACGGCGACCACGGCCCCTACAAGAACCGCCGTGCTTACGACCTGCTGGTCCAGGCCGAGAGCGGCCTCGCCTCCATCACCGGCACCGAGCACGCGCCGGGCCGCGTCGGCATTTCGGCCACCGACATCGGCACCGGCATGTATGCCCATGCAGCCGTCCTCGAAGCCTTGCTGGCGCGCCACAAGACCGGCGAGGGCCGCGCCATCTCCGTCTCGCTGTTCTCCTCCATGGCCGAATGGATGACGGTGCCGCTGCTCGCCATGGATTACGCCGCCTACGAATGGCCGCGGCTTGGCCTCACGCACCCGTTCATCGCGCCCTATGGCGTCTACCCCAGCGCCGACAAGGTGCCATTGCTGATCTCGATCCAGAACGACCGCGAGTTCGAACGCCTCTGCCACGGCGTGCTCGACCGGCCGGGCCTCGAGAAGGATCCCGACTACGCCACCAACAAGGATCGCAACGCGCGGCGGGATGCCACCAACGCCATCGTCGCCAAGAGTTTCGGCGCGCAGAGCTTCGAGACGCTGGCCGCCAAGCTCGATGCCGCACAGATCGCCTGGGCGCGCGTAAGCTCGGTCGGCGATCTCTCCAGGCATCCGCAGCTCCGCCGCACCGTCTTCACCTCGAACAAGGGCGAGGTCTCGATCCCCGCACTCGCTGCCTCCTATGATGGCGAGCCCGAGCGGCTGGGCGACGTGCCCACGCTCGGCCAGCACACCGACCAGGTGCGGCGCGAGTTCACCTGATGTCGCATTGGCTCACCGGCCTCCGGCTGGCGGGCTACGGCGGGGCCTACTTCTTCGCCGCCGGCGCCTTCATGAGCTACTGGCCGGTGTGGCTGAAGGACCGTGGCCTGACGGACACCGACATCGGCACGCTGTTCATGTCGCGCCAGATCGTGGGCGTGTTCGCCACGCTTTCGGTCGGCTGGGTGGCGCATCGGCTGGGCGGCCCCAAGGGCGTGATCGTGGCGCTGGGCGTCGCCGCCCTGGTCCTGGTCGGCGCCTACCAACTCTCCTACGGCTTCCTCGCCGTCTTCGTCGTCACCATGTTCTGGGGCTTCGTGTGGTCGCCGCCGATGCCGCTCTACGACGGCGTGCTGGTGAGCGAAACCAAGCGCCACGGCCTTGATTACGCCCGCGTGCGGATGTGGAGTTCGGTCGCGTTCATCCTCGGCGCCTTCACC
>JAUXST010000838.1 GCA_030679805.1 Reyranella sp.
CCTTGCAGTCTTGCGGCCATGTTTACCGTGGAGCCGAAGTAGTCCAAGCGGTCGTTCAGGGTCACGACGACGCTGGGGCCGGCGTGGATGCCGAGTTTCAGGACGAGGTCGTGGTCGGCGATTCGCGCCTGCATGGCGAGCGCGGCCTGCACCGCCTGGGCGGGATCGCCGAAGGAGGCCATGACGGCATCGCCGATGGTTTTCACCACGGCGCCGTCGTGGTCGCGGACGATGCCGGCCAGGAGGGCGAAGTGCTCGCGCACCATGTTGTAGGCCACCGAATCGCCCACCCGCTCGTAGAGCGCGGTCGACCCTTTCAGGTCGGAGAAGAGCAACGCCACCTGGCTCACCCCCGCCTCGTCGCCCGGCCGAAGGGTCGCGGCGGCGAAGAGATCGCGGAAGACTTGGAGCGAGATCACTTCCGGCGCGGTGAGCGCTTCGCGGGTCCAGGTGCGGTCCTCGATGAGGGCCGCCACTTCGAAACCGGCGTCGTTGGTGAACACGATGAACGACGGCGACGACTCGGCCGTTTGCTCGACACCCGAGGCGGTGACGCGCACGCCGGGGAAAGGACTCTTGCCGTCATATTCGACATCGACGAACGCGCCCGGATGCAGCGTGCGCAGCCTATAACTGCCGGGCGGCAGATCGACGGCCACGTCCCGCCGCTCCCCGGGCGCCAGCAGGAGCTGCACCGCCACATGCGGCGTCGCCATCGGGCCGGAGAGGCAAAAGCCGCCGGCCATGATCGGCCGCACCGCCGGGGCCGGCGCGAAGGAGAGCTCGACGTTCTTCTCGAAGTCGCGGTCGTAGTCGATGTTGCACGACGGGCAGTGCGCGCCGCGCGGCAGCTCGCCCAGGGCCGCCGCGCTCGCCTTGGCGCCGCGGCAGTTGGTGCAGAGCAGGTCCCATTTCATGGTTAAAAGCCCGGCGCGGACGCCGGCCAGGCAGGCTTCGACGGCGGCGCGCGGGGGCACGCCCAGGTCCCGCGCCAGTCTCTTCGGCTTCAGCGGCGCCAGATCGGTCGCCATGCCCGTCTGCACCAGGGCGGCCAGCCGCGCGCCCAACCCATTGCCGTAGGGGCTGCGATCGATCTCGCCCGCCATCGCCGCCGCCCGCTCGGCGGCGCCGAGCGGCAGCTCGGGCGGCGGCAGCTCGAAGAAGGTCGGCCGCTCGCCCTTGGCGAAGGCCACCGCCTGCAGGATGCGCTTCTCGACCGCCGCGCCCGCCTGTTCGGCCAGGCGCGCGCCGAACAGCCGGCCCATCAGGGTGAGCGGCTCGTATTCCAGCGCGTAGCTCACGCGGCTCCCACCCTTCCCATCAGATTCGAGATCGAACACCGGCCCGAAGCGGCGGAACGGCCCCTTGGTGAAGACGCGGGCCTGGCG
>JAUXST010000845.1 GCA_030679805.1 Reyranella sp.
CCATTACCTCGCCGAAGTCTGCTGAGCGAATTTTTTTGCTGACTGGCAGCCGGTTCTTAATGAACGCCGCCGCCTTTTCGTAGCCGCCTATTTTCTCGATGATGTGCAAACCGACGAGATGGTCGAGGATTACCTGTTTGATTACAGGAAGCACAATTTTGCGCATCCCCGAACGCTCGCGATATACCCAGACATTTGAGATGACGACATCTTGCTTGCCGTCCATCCATTTGCTGAGGAAATCCTTCTGTGTTGGTGCGAATCCCTTCGCCATATGAAGCCGTACCTATTTTAGAATTGTCGCCCCCGCACAGCACATTTCACAACGCACCCCGTTAAGGCGTCTGGCGAACCAGAACACACGCTTGGCGAGAAAAAGTAACGAAGTCTATCGAAGCGCAATAGCATACGCCACTATCTAAAATGGGGCTTCTTTCGACCGTACCGCAGTGCGCCGGACCGGCGTTCGAGGCACGTTGAGTATCCTTTCGACGCTCCCGGTGAAGCTTGGCTTCACCTGCCGCTCATGGGGCCAAGCCTAGCTCGGCCCTGGAACCTATGCGATCTCCAGACCGTTCTTCCTCTTTAGGCGACAAATTGGCTAGTAAGTTGGCTTCAAGACTTCATGGGAGGAACGGATATGTTGAGGCTCTCTCTGACAACGATACTCGTTGCGTGCATCGGCATCGCCGGGGCGGTGGGCCAAGACTACGGCGCACCGCGAGGCTATCCGCAATACGACAACGGCTACGGTCCTCAGCAGGCGCAAAACTGGCCGCCCAACCAGAATGACAACCGGCGCTATACGACGGTGACAGTGACGAACCGCGGCCAGAACGGGAATCGTGACGACGTCGTTCAGCAGACGGTTCTGTGTGGAAGCACATATTTCGACGGCTACCGTAACCGCATCGCTCGGTGCTGATCGCCTCCGAACGACGGGGGTCATGACCCCTCGGTCACCGTGAGACGGTGACACCTCCCCCGTCGCGCCTATGAAGGCGCTGAGACGGGGAGGAGAACGATTCTGAGCTGAGCAGTCGCGAGAGCCTTCGACGCTCCCGGACATTGCTGCGCAATGTCCTGCCGCTCATGGGGCCGAGCTTAAGCTCGGCCGGGCGTCAGCCCGCGATGGCGGCCCTGATGCGGTCGACCGCGGCATCGGGCGCGGTGAGCACCGGTGTCCCGACCGCGGCGTTGACGGCCGCCAGCGCACGCGACGTCGAGAAGTGCGCGAGCATGATGGCGTCGCAGTGCGCGAGCTCGGGCGCCCGCGCGGCGATCAGCGCATTGTGCCGGTCGGCGTCGCCCTTGCGCAACGCGTCCATGGCCCCCTCGACGACGATCGTCTCGAGCGTCGCCTTGGCGCCCGCCTCGCCGACGAACTGCTCGAACTCCTCCGTCATGGTCAGCACCGACGGCGCGAAGGTCGCGAGCATCCCCATCCGTCGCCCCCGGCCGATCGCCTCCCGGAACATAGCTTCGTTGGGCTTCAGCACGGGCACCGGCAGTTCCCGTGCCATGCGCTCGATCGCGGGGCCGAACGCCGAGCAGGTGACGAGGATCGCCTCGGCCCCGATGCGATGCGCGTAGCCACC
>JAUXST010000856.1 GCA_030679805.1 Reyranella sp.
GGCGGAGAGGTGCTTGTCCTCGAGTGAGCGGCCAGAGCCGATCCACTGGCTGGCCGTCAGCAGCAGTTCGAGCGACCACAGGTCGCCCATGCCCTTGCCGAGGTTGCCCGGCCCGTGGGTGTGGGCGTTGATCAGGCCGGGGTGCATCAGCCGGTGCCTGGCATCGATCACGGTGGCGCCGGCGGGGGCCGCTCGCTCGAGGACAAGCACCTCTCCGCCACCATCGGCGCGGCCGAGATGGTGATGAAGGGCTGCACCGCGGCCTACGATCTCGCCGCCGAATTCCCCCTGCCCTCGGTCGACGGCCTGTCCGCCATGGCCAAGGCCTACGAGGAGGTCGGCATGCGCGCCGTGCTGGCGCCGATGGTGGCCGACCTCTCCTTCTTCGAGGCCATCCCCGGCCTGATGGAGCGCCTGTCGCCGTCGCTGCAGAAGGAGGTCGAGAGCTTTCGCCTCGCGCCGTGGAAGGCCACCGCCGGCCAGATCCGCAAGGCGCTGCAGAAATGGCCGTTCGAGAAAGTGGCGCTCGCCGTCGCGCCCACCATTCCGCACCACTGCACCGACGACTTCCTGATCGCCTGCCGCGATCTCGCGCGCGAGTACGACGTCGGCATCCACAGCCATGTGGCCGAATCGAAGGTCCAGGTCGTGGCGGGCTACCAGCGCTACGGCACGTCGCTCGCCGCCCACATGGACGAACTCGGCCTGGTGAACGAGCGCTTCACCGTGGCGCACGGCGTCTGGCTCGACGACGAGGACATGAAGCGGCTGGGCGATCGCGGCGCCTCTGTCGCGCACAATCCCGGCTCCAACATGCGGCTGGGCAGCGGCCTCGCCGACGTGCGCGGCATGCTGAATCGCAAGGTGAACGTCGGGGTCGGCACCGACGGCGCCAACTGCGCCGACAATCAGAACATGTACGAGGCCATGCGCCTCGCCTCGCTCGCCTCCAAGGTCCAGGGCCCGGACTGGCAGAAGTGGCTCACCACCACGGAGGCGCTTCTCGCCGCCACCGAGGGCAGCGCGCGGGCGCTCGGCATGAAAAAACAGATCGGCAAAATCGCGCCGGGCTACAAGGCCGACATCGTCTTCCTCGACCTCCACCACATCAACTGGATCCCGATGAACGACCCGGTCAACGCGCTGGTCCACACCGAGGACGGCACCGGCGTCCATTCCGTGATGATCGGCGGCCGCATGATCGTGGAGAACCGCAAGCTGCTCACGGTCGATCTCGCGGCGCTCGCCGCCAAGGCCGAGGCCTCACGCGTCCGGCGCGAGAAGATCACCGCACCGGCAAAGAAGCTTTACGCGCGGCTGGAAAAAGTCGTCGGCACCTTCTGCCCCGGCCTCGCCAAGGCGCCGATGCATATCCATCGCTACGGCGCAAGCCACCACGCTCATTGAGCGAGCAACGTGAAAATTGCCGCTTCGAGCTCGGGCACGTCGGTCACCACGGCGTCGGGTGTCTCGGCCTCCGAGCGCGGTCGCTGCCTGCGATAGCGACCGCTGCGGAACTGGATCGTCGCCATGCCGGCCGCCTTTGCCGGAGCGATGTCATTGTCGAGACGATCGCCGACCAGAATGCAGGTCGACGGCCGCAGATCGAGGTGTGGTGCAAACAGGGAAGCGACGCCGGCCCGCGCCAGCCGCTCGGGCGGACATCCCAGCGCCCCCAGCAGAAGGCCCCGCGCGACAAGGCGCTGCAGCAGGCCATCGATGCCTGGGCGAAGCTGGAAGACGTCGAGATTGCCGGTCATCGCCGCGACCCTGTGCCCGACACGCGCCACCGTCGCCGGCTCGCCGCCGCACAGCGTCTCGATCATGTGGCGTTGAAGGTCCGGTGCGAAGGCAGCGACCGCGCGCTCCGAGGCCTCCTCGACCATCGCCTGGTCGACGCGCAAACCCTCCAGCCCACAGGCCGAGGCAATGGCCCCGTCCAGCGCCATCTCGCGCGCGAATTCGAGATCGACCGCGCCGCCGATGTCGAAGACCACTGCGCGATATCGCACCTCTACCACCCGTTCCTAAGGAAAGAACGCCGGGTAGGTCTTTGGGAGCGAAGAATTGAGAATAGCGTGCCCGTAGCGCGCTATGCCCTCGTTGATGATGTACATCAAACGATCTGCGTCAGTGTCGAGCTGTTCATAGTGGATGGGAAAATATTCTGGCCTCATGCCAGTATCGTACCCGAGCCAGGGGCGCCTGCGCATGTCGCGTCGGTCATAGAACGCGCGGGGATCAACAAGATCGAGCGCTACGATCTTCCATTTCTGCCTGATGGCGATCGGGCCAAGCCAGTACACCGGGACTTCGACTACAGCGAGATGTGCCCCCTTTAGGTCGGCCCACAGGACCCGGTCTGCGGGGCGCCGCAGATTGGCCACGATCCCCTCCGAGTCGATGATGAGCGCACGTGGCGGCCTCACGAGGAAACGAATGCTGATACAAAATGCCAAGCCACCGAGCGTCGTGAAAAGGATCACGACGACATTTGCAGCGACCGGATGCTTTGCGAGTTCGATCCCGTAGAAGAACCAGCCGTTCGCTGCCGTCATCAAGGCGGTTACCATCATACCACCGCCGAACCTTGCACTGGAGCGAATGACGGTCCCACCGGACGGAAAGACTTCCTTCCCGTCCTCCGCTGGTGCAGCGCAGCTTTCGCCTGAGCTAATGCGAAGAGCCTTCCAGCGCCTTGACGATGTTCTCGCACATCACCTTGGCGTCGGCGAACAGCATCATGGTGTTGTCGCGGAAGAACAGTTCGTTGTCGACGCCGGCATAGCCCGAGGCCATGCCGCGCTTCACGAACAGCACGGTCTGCGCCTTCTCGACGTCGAGGATCGGCATGCCGTAGATCGGGCTCTTGGGATCGGTCTTGGCCGCCGGGTTGGTGACGTCGTTGGCGCCGATCACGAAGGCCACATCGGTCGAGGCGAAGTCGCGGTTGATGTCGTCGAGCTCGAAGACCTCGTCGTAGGGCACGTTGGCCTCGGCCAGCAGCACGTTCATGTGGCCCGGCATGCGGCCCGCCACCGGGTGGATGGCGTAGCGCACGGTGACCCCACCCTTCTTCAGGATGTCGGCCATCTCGCGCAGTGCATGCTGGGCCTGCGCCACCGCCATGCCGTAGCCCGGCACGATGATCACCGAGCCCGCATTCTGCATCAGGAAGGCCGCATCCTCGGCCGAGCCTGCCTTGACCGGCTTGTCGCTCTTGGCGCCGGCCGGACCGGCCGCACCGCTGTCGGTGCCGAAGCCGCCCAGAATCACGTTGAAGATCGAGCGGTTCATGCCCTTGCACATGATGTAGCTCAGGATGGCGCCCGAGGAGCCCACCAGCGCGCCGGTCACGATCAGGGCGGTGTTGCCCAGCGTGAAGCCGATGCCCGCCGCCGCCCATCCGGAGTAGGAGTTGAGCATCGACACCACGACCGGCATGTCGGCGCCGCCGATCGGCAGGATGAGCAGGAAGCCGAGCGCCAGCGACAGCACGATCAGCAGGATGAACACCATCGGGTGGCCGCCCTTCCAGGCGAACCACACCAGCAGGACGGTGATCGCGATGCCGAGCAGGGCATTGAGGAAATGCTGGCCGCGGAACATCAGCGGCGAGCCCGAGACCAGGCCCTGCAGCTTGGCGAAGGCCACGATCGAGCCGGTGAAGGTGATGGCGCCGATCACGGTGCCCAGCCCCATCTCGATCAGACTGTGCATCTTGATCTTGCCCGGCGAGCCGATGCCGAAGGCGCTGCTCGACACGGTGCTGGCGACGCGCACCTTCAATCAGGGCTTCGCCACCATCGAATACACCTCCTGCGCGCTGGTCGATCTCGATATCCATGCGCTGCCCGAGCAGAACGACATCGACGTCA
>JAUXST010000857.1 GCA_030679805.1 Reyranella sp.
GCATCCCCGGGGGTTTTTGTTTTTCAGGCGTGCCCTGCTACTAGAGACGAAATCCACTCGGGTGCGGCCTTGCCAGTAACCTTCGAGATCGATCCGGATAGCGCCTTCGCCGTCGTCACCTTCGCCGGCTGGTTCACCGTCGAGGAGACCGAGACTAAGCTTGCGGCGTTCCGTGCTCAGGGCGGCCAGCAACGCCTGTGCATCTTCGAGTTCGACCGCCCGATGGCGAATTTCCGGGTAGAGAACATCAAGCGCATCTGCACCGACATGATGCCGAAGGACGCCGGCCAGCCGACCGCCTTCGTGGGCAATACCGATCTCTCCTTCGAATTGTGCGAGATGATCGTCCGCTTCATCGCCCGGCCAGGCGCCGTGAGCATCTTCCGCAGCCTCGCCGAGGCGGAACGTTGGTTGAAGCAACGGGCCGAAAGTCAGTCCTGATCCTAACCGGCAGATCGTCGCGGATGATCGCCGCTCGCAAGCGCATGGAGCGCGGGGGCTACTATGAGACCTCCCCTCTGTGGAGTGAACGACGCCCCCCGGCATTCCCGGGGGCTTTTGTTTGGAGGACTACCGACAACGACGATAGGCGGCGGTCGCTCCGCCCATGCCCCAGCCCATGCCGTAGAAGGCAAGCGCATCCGAGGATGCGACGTACTGGAAACCGGAAACGTCGCCTTCGGCTCTTTTCCAACGCAGTACACCCTGACCCGGTCCGCGATCGTTCTCGGAGTACTGGGCCTCGTCCGGCATGTTGTCGCCGAACGTCACCGTGGTCGGCGTGATCACCAGCTGCTCGGACACTACCGAGCACTTACCGTCCTTGGCCCATGCCCCCAACATCTGCTGGGGCACGGACTGGGCGGCGACCGGAAATGACCAGCACGCCGCGGTCGCAATCGCACTCGCGATCCGACGCATGGCGACCTGATCAATTCAGCCCGTACAGACGCGCGACATTGTCGTGCACGATCTTCTTCTGCACGCCATCAGAGAAGCTGGCGAGATTCTTGGCGAGCGTCTCGCGCGAGTTCGGCCAGATGCAATCGGGATGGGGATAGTCGGCGCCCCAGATGATGTTGTCCTCGCCGATCAGCGGCACGATCGGCTCTAGGTACTTGTCCTGCTGATAGGTGACGTACCCCTGCCGCCTGAAGTAATCGCTGGGCTTCAGCTTGAAGCCGAGGCTGCGGGCGCGGTCGTGATATTCGGTGTCGAGCCGGTCGAACACGTAGGGCAGCCAGGTGACGCCCGACTCGCCCAGGACGAAATTGAAGTCGGGGTATTTCTCGCAGGCGCCCGAGGCCAGCAGCGAGACCAGCACCTCCATCGTGTCGAGCTGGAACAGCGCCGAGCGCACCAGGCGGTGCTGGACCGCATATTCCTTCTCCATCTCGGGCGTGTCGGGCGCGCGCAACGCCTTGAAGCCGGTCGAGTGGAACGAGATCGGGAACTTGCACTCCGCCGCCGCCTCCCACAGCACGTACCAGTCGCGATGCCACATCGGCAGGCTCATGCGCTTGAAGGCGAGGTCGCCGCCCTTCAGTCCCATCTTGGCTGAGCGCCGCACCTCGGCCGCGGCGGCAGCCGGGCTGGTGTTGGGAATGATGGCGAGCGGAAACACGCGGTTGGGATCGGCGCGCCTGGCGAAGTCGGCCGCCCAGTCGTTGTAGCGTTCGTTGGTCCAGACGCGCAGATCGGCGTCGTCGATCAGGTCGTTCACCATCAGGCAGCCGTAGATGATCTCCTTCTCGAGCCCGTCGCGGTCGAGATCGGCGATGCGCAGCT
Organism: Reyranella sp.; assembly: GCA_030679805.1. Classification (GTDB taxonomy): domain Bacteria; phylum Pseudomonadota; class Alphaproteobacteria; order Reyranellales; family Reyranellaceae; genus Reyranella. The sequence continues at coordinate 1,789 of JAUXST010000857.1, forward strand.
CCGGCGTGGTCGGCCGCGGCGTGGCGCCGGGATAGCTGTCCCACACGAAACCGGCCTCCTTCATCTCGTCGACATGGCCGAACGAGCCCTTGGTGTAGGGCAGGAAGCCAGGGCCGACGCCGTTCCACATGCCGCGATCCTTGTCGTCGACGAACCAGTGCTGCCCGTCGTTGCGTTCCTCGACGCGCGGCGCGTTCTTCTTCCATTTGGCGGGCGCCTGGGCCGACCAGAGGTCGGCCGGGCAATAGGTGAGGTCGATGTGATTGTCGCCGGAAATGAGCTTGTGCTGCATGGCTCCCTCGTCTGTAGGAGTCGTCCGTCGCGAGACGAGACATCTGGCACCTTGTTTGCGAGACTGTCCACCATGGCCCGGAACGCTCCTCACACCGTGATCCGCGGCGGCCGTTTGCTCGATATCGCCAAGCGAACCGCCGGAGCCGCATGAGTCTGGATTTCATTCTTGTGGCAGGACCTCTGGTCCGTGCGTCGAGCTGGGAGCCTACAGCCAGACATCTGCGGGAAGCGGGATATCGTGTCCAGGTGCCGGACGTGCTGGCCCACCACCAGCCCCCGCCCTCGTGGCGCGCCTGGAACGCCCATCTGGTGGAACTCATCAGCTCCAACAATGAATCGGTTCTGGTCGGTCACAGTTCGGCCAGTGCGTTGGTCGCCGATCTGGCGGACAAGCTGCCGTGCCGAGGCCTGATCATCGTCGACGGCGAGGTGCCGCCCTCGCAAGGGGCGGCCTCGCCGGTGAGACCTGAATTGCGCGATTTCATCGGGAGCCTGGCAGCGCCCGACGGGACTCTTCCGATTTGGTCGAGGTGGTTGGGGGATGCACGCCGCACATCCCTCGTCGGCCTCGATATCCTGGCGAGCGATCCCGCCGCGTTTGCCGAATTCGAAAGCGGACTGCCGAGGCTCTCCGTCGCCTGGTTCGACGACACGATCGAGCTCGCCAACTGGGATCGTATCCCCGCCGGCTTCATCCAGACTTCCGCGATCTACGATCATGCGGCGGCGGAGGCACGACGGCGGGGATGGCCGGTTGAGCGACTGCAGGGCACACACCTTCATCCCACCCTCAGTCCCGCCGAGACGGCTGGCGCCCTAATTGCCATGGCGCACCAACTCGTTTCGCGCCCTTGACAGGAAACCGTCCGTTTCCTATATATCCTGTCGATGAAACACGACGGCACACCTCTGTCTCCGTTCCCAAACGGCGCCCGTCGGCATTTCTTGCCAGCGTCGGCCGTTGGAGCCGGAAAAGCGATTTTTTCCACGCCCGAGTTTTCCGGGCATGAGATGCACCCAAGCACTGCGCAAAAGGCCAAGCGGACCAAAGGCTTGAAGGGCGTTCCGGCGGACTCCCGACCTCCGCGGGTCGTGGAGGCGGCAAACGTCACTTAGAGAGTGGCATCGGCTTTGCGAGAGTACGGCATGACCAAACCTCCCTACACCATCGTCCGCGGCGGCAGGCTGCTCGATATCGCCAAGCGCAAGGCCGCCCCCGCCGACATCCTGATCAAGGGCGACACGATCGCCGCGATCGGCCGGCCCGGCATGGCGGCCCCCGCCGGCGCCACCGTGATCGATGCGAAACATCAGCTGATGCATCCCGGCCTGATCAACGCCCACACCCACGGGCCGGGCAACCTCGGCAAGGGCATGGGCGACCTGTGGTCGCTCGAACTGCTGCTGACGGCCAGCCAGTGGATCGGCTCTGGCCGCTCACTCGAGGACAAGCACCTCTCCGCC
>JAUXST010000887.1 GCA_030679805.1 Reyranella sp.
GGCGGAATTCGACGACGAGGAACGCGACGCCGTGCTGGCGGCCAATCGCGCCTTCTATCGCGCCTTCAACGATCGCGATGCCGAGGCCATGGATCTTCTCTGGTCGCCGACCGGGTCGGTCGTCTGCCTGCATCCCGGCCAGGCCGCGCTGCACGATCGCGCCGACATCATGGCGAGCTGGCGCGCCATCATGCGCCACCCCGAGGCACCGCGCGTGCGCTGCGCCCAGGAATGGGTAGTGGGGCGCCCCGGCCTCGCCATCGTGGTCTGCCGTGAGATCCTGTCCAACGTGCAGCTGATGGCGACCAACAGCTTCGCCCGGCTGAGCGACGGCTGGCGCATGATCGGCCATCATTCCGGCCCAGTACCCTCGGTCGAGACGCAGCAGCCGACGACTGCTTCCGTGTCCACGCGCGACCGGCGCCGCCTGCATTAGCGGACGAGCGGACCGTCCGGGCGGATGAGTGACCGCAGGCGGCTGTAGGGAATGGCGACCTGGTAGGTCCCCGCCGCGTAAGGCCCGACATCGTACGGGTTGAAGATGATCTCCAACCCATCGGCCTTGAAGAGGTAGCGCCCCGGCTCGGCCATCAGTTCGGCCAGCTTGGCGGGCTCGAGCGCATCGTCGAAGCCCGGGCGCTCGACGAACTGCTTCTTGAGATTGTCGGCGACGATGCCCGTGACCGTGCGCAGCCAGTCCTCGCCCGGCGCGAATACGGCCTCCGGCTTCAGCTCGCGGCCACTGCGCAGGTTGACCAACACGGCATAGGTACCGCCATTGCCGTGGGCGCCGCCGGTGAAGCTGTAGAAGCTGACCTCGACCGAGATCGTCGCCGCGCCCGGACGATGGATCGCGAAGCTCTGTTCGTAACTCCAGATCTGGTCGACGTCGTCGCCGATGTCGGCCTTCGGGACCGCCTCTCCGGCCGCTTCCTTGGTCGTGTTGGCGAACTTGGCGTTGAGGGCGGTGAAATTGACCGATGGCCCGTCGAACTGCGGATAGCTCGCATCGATCAGATATCGCGTCGCCTTCACCTTGCCTGCCCGGACGATGGCTTGCTCGCTGACGAACGGATAGGCGCCGGCGCCGAACTCCTTCAGCAGGGCGAGGCGGTTCTCGTAGCGCGACTTCAGGCACGCCGCCGCATCTTCGCCGGTACAAGCGCGGTTGCGATTGCCGACCCAGCGTTGCTGGTCTTTCACCAGATGATCCTTGGCGGCCCCGCTCAGTTTGGCGGCCAGCGCGGCATAGGTCGTCGCCACGTCGCGGTCGGCCTTGGCCAATTCTGGGCTCTTGCAGATCGTGCGCTCGACCGGCGTAGAAGCCTTGGCGCAGTCGAAACTCGGGCCGACCTGCGCCTGTGCCGGCGCTGCCTCGACAACGGTGAGAAGCACGGCCGTTGCGAGCAGCCTCCTCATGTCCGCCGCCATGCCTCGAGCCGGCGCACCGCGTCTTCCATTTCCGCAGTCGATCCGGCGAACGATATGCGCAACGTGCCGGCACCGCGCGCCCGGTCGAAGTCGACGCCGGGCGTCGTCGCCACGCCGGCCTCGCGCAGCATCCGGCTACAGAATTCCCGGCTGTCGTTGGTGAGGTGGGAGACGTCGGCATAGATATAAAAAGCGCCCTGCGCCGGAGTCAGCCGGTCGAGTCCGGCGTTGGGCAGTCCCGCCATCAGCAAGTCGCGGTTGACGCGGTAGCGCCGGACATGGCCGTCGAGTTCGTCGCGGCACTCGAAGGCCGCAAGTGCCGCATGCTGCGACAGCGTCGGCACCGAGATGAAGAAATTCTGCGTCAGCCGCTCGATCGGCCGGACGAGGTCGGGTGGCACGACCAGCCAGCCGATCCGCCAGCCGGTCATCGAGAAGTACTTCGAGAAGCTGTTGACCACGATCGCACTGTCCGAAACCTCGACCGCCGAGTGCGTTTCGCCCTCGTAGACGATGCCGTGATAGATCTCGTCGGAGATCAGCCGCACGCCGTTGCGACTGCACCATTCCGCCAGCGCTTTCAGCTCGGCACGATTCACCATCGTGCCGGTGGGGTTGGACGGGCTGGCCAGGATCAGGCCGTCGATCCGTCCGGCCTTCTCCAGCGCCTCGACCGTCGGCTGAAAGCGATCGGCGGCCGAGGTTGGAAGGTCGACAGCCTCGAGATTGAGCGCCGCCAGGATGTTGCGGTAGGCCGGATAGCCCGGTGCCGCCAGCGCCACCCGGTCGCCGGCATCGAAGCTCGCCAGGAAGACCAGGGGAAAGCCGCCCGACGAACCGGTCGTCACGATCACGCGTTCCGCCGGAACGTCGGCACCGTAGAAGTCGCGATAGTGACGGGCGATGCGCTCGCGCAACGCCGGGATCCCGAGCGCCGCGACGTAGCCGATGCGATCCGTATCAAGCGCCGCACGCGCCGCCGCGAGAGCGCCTTTCGGCGCCGGCGTGCTGGGCTGGCCGACTTCGAGGTGGATGACCGTGTCGCCGGCGGCCTCCTTCTCGGCCGCCGCCGCCATGACATCCATCACGATGAATGGATTGACGGCGCCCGACCGGCGCGAAAGCTTTCCCGACATGGTCGCTCGCCCTAGCGTGGAACGGCGAGCAGCGAGAGCCCCGCACCAGCCGGATCGATGGCACCCTGGCATGTGGCCGCACCGCCGCGCAGCCCGCTCGGGCAAGCGATGGCATTGACGTAGCCACCTTGCCCGGCGCGCTGGGCCAATACAGCGGCCAGATTCTGGCCCGCCTCGATCGTGGCCCGCGCCACGAAGCCCGTCGCCTGGGCCGCTGTCGGCGCCCCACCGCCCGCGCCGGCGAAGATGAACTCTCCGCTGCTGGGATAGGCAATGATCAACGGGCTCACGGAGGCCGCCTCCGGTGTCGGCGCGCCGAGCATGATGCCGGTTCCCGGGACGACCATGCGGGCGCCGAACAGCTGGCCCATTGACAGGCTGCAGGCGGCGGCATTGCCTTTGCTGTCGACCGCGACCAGACCGGAGAAACCGCCCGAATCGGCCGGTGTCCCGCCGCCCGGCGCCTGACCGTGCCAACCCGCCAAGGCGGTCGCGCCCGCCATCGGTGACGGCGCGACATAGACACGCTGCCGTCGGAAGGTGCCGAAATTCTCGCTGGCCGGTGGCCCCGCCTGCGGCACCGCACTGCGCAGCGAGTCGAGGGGCATGCTGCCGCCCATCTGCGAGACCTGATCAGCCAGGGTACGCGCGAATGTTCCCTGGAAGAAGTCGACGCCGCCGCGCGAGCGGATCACGCCCAACGTCCCGGCGAGCTCGGGCTGCACCAGGTTGGTGCCCTCCGCGAGCGCTCCTCCGAAGATACGCCGGGCCTCGCGATCGGCCCCAAGGAGTGCGCCACCAGCCTGGAGGTCGCGCGCCAGGGCACGCGATACCGGAACACCGAACCGGGCCAGACGCTCCGCGGCCGAAAGGGACTGCTCCCAGCGGCCCTGGCCGTGACGAACGTGCATGAGCGTCATGGCGCGCACACCGGTGGGTATGGTGAACGACACGCCATTGACCGCGCCGGGCGCCGCGACGGGCGCGAACACGAACGATTCGGCTGCCATCGTCTTGCTGTTATGGACGATGCAGGCGCCCGAGGCTCCCAGCCCACCCGCCGACGGCAACGTGACCGCAAGCGTGAAATACATGGCGACTGCGGCGTCGACGGCATTGCCGCCATTCACGAGGATTTCGCGGCCCACCTCCGCCGCGCGACTCTCGTCGGCCGCAACGGCAGCGAACGAGGCGCCGCGGAAAATCCCCGCCAGACCCTGCTGTCCAGGTACCCGACCGGCCGGATTCGAGGCATTTGCAGCCCGCTCGGATGCCACCTCGGTCTCACTTCTGCCACAAGCCGACAGCAAAAGGATGCCAACCAGCGCCAAGCTGCGCAATTGACGTGGCCGCCGCGCGTTCCTAGCCTGTTTGCCAGCCGTGCCGCCCGTGTTCAAACGCATCACCATCCTCATTTGCCTCTCGCTGCTCGCGCTGGCGCCGTTTCGTGCCGCCCACGCGCAGCGGATCAATCTCATACGCGATGCAGAGATCGAGAACACCATCCGCACCTTCGTCATTCCGATCTGGAGGGCAGCCGGCCTCGACCCTAACGCGGTCGAGATCATGATCGTCCAGGACGGTTCGCTCAACGCCTTCGTGGCCGGCGGCCAGCGGATATTCATAAATACCGGCCTGATCATGCGGACCGAGACGCCCAATCAGCTCATCGGCGTGCTCGCGCACGAAAGTGGCCATATCGCGGGCGGGCATCTTGCCCGCATGCAAGAAGAACTGCGGGCGCTCTCGACCATGCAGATTCTGGAAACGATCCTCGCCGGCGGCGCCATGGCGGGCGGCTCGGTCTCCGGCGGCGGTATCGGCAGAGGCGGTCCAACCGGCGGAGTGACCAAGGCGCCGGGGTCGATCATGTCGTTCCTGAAATATTCGCAGACCCAGGAGTCAGCCGCCGATCAGGCAGCAATGAGCTATCTCCAGAAGACCGGACAATCGCCGAAAGGATCGATCGAGTTTCTGCGCACCTTGCAGAAAGAGGAGCGTCTGGCGATAACACAGCGCGACCCCTATCTGACGACCCATCCGCTGACGCCGGATCGGATCGACGCATTCGAGCAAGCCGCCGCACGGTCGCCCTACGTCAATACGCCTGATACGCCCCAGAACCTGGCCATGCACCACCGCATCGTTGCCAAGCTCTATGGTTTCGTGGCGCCCGACGTTGCCCTCCAGCGTTTCAGCGAAGCCGACCGCTCGGTGCCGGCGCGCTACGCCCGCGGCATCGCACTCTATCGCAAAGGCGCGCTGGGCTCGGCATTGCTCACCATCGATGGGCTGTTGAAGGAATACCCCAACGATCCCTACTTCAACGAGGTGCGTGGCCAGATGCTGTACGAGAACGGCCGCCCCGCCGAGGCGGTCGTCTCCTATCGCCGCGCTGTCCAGCTGCTGCCCGCGAGTGGACTGCTGAAGATCGACCTGGCGCGCGCCTTGCTCGATACCAACAACGCCGAAAACGACCGCGAGGCCATCCGCAATCTCGAACTCGCGGTGCAAACCGAAAGCGGCTCCTTCGACCTGTGGCGGCTGCTGGCGGCCGGCTACTCCAAGCAGAACAACGCCGGCATGACATCGCTGGCCCGGGCTGAAATGGCAATCCTGCGCGGCCAGCGTTCGGAGGCGCAGTCACACGCGGCAACGGCAGAACGCAGCCTGCAGCCCGGAACGCCAGCATGGCAGCGCGCCCAGGACATCAAGGCCTACATCAACTCACGCCCGAAGCGCTAGCAATCCGCGCGATCGCGCGGCCGGCCCTCACCTCTTTTCTCCGGAGTTCAAGACAATGCGCTCGCTCCTTCTCGCTCTTTGTGCCGCCCTGATCGTGGGCGGCGCGCTTCTCGCCACCGCCGCCGCCCCGCCATCCCGAGTCGCCGTGCCAGCGGTCGCCACCGATGCCGGTGACAAGGGCGTGTTCGGGCGGAAGATCCGGGACTATCTGGTCGCCAACCCCGAAGTGCTGGTCGAAGCGATGCAGGAATTCGAGCGCCGGCAGGACAGCCAGCGCGACTCGGTGGCGCAGAAGGCGATCAGCCAACACAAGGTCGAGCTGCTCTCCGACCCCGAAAGCCCGTCCAGCGGCAACGCCACCGGCGACGTCGTCATCGTCGATTTCAACGATTACCAGTGTCCCTACTGCAAGCGCGCCCATCAGGCATTGAAGTCTGTGGTGTCCGCCGACGGCAAGGTGAAGGTCGTCTACAAGGACTTGCCAATCCTGGGCGAGCCGTCCCGTATTGCCGCCCTCGCCGCAATGGCCGCGGTCAAGCAGGGCAAGCACCTTGCCCTGCACAATGCGCTGATGGAGTTCTCCGGCAAACTCGACCGTGATCGCATCCTGGAGATCGCCGCGTCGGTCGGCCTCGATGTGGCGCTACTCCAAAAGGACATGGAAGACCCGAAGTTCAAGCAGCTCATCGAGCGCAACATGGCCCTGGCCGGCGCATTGGGCGTGCGTGGCACGCCGGCCTTCGTCATCGGCGATCAGTTCGTTCCCGGCGCCATCGACGCCGACGCGCTGAAGCAGCTGATCGCCGAAGCCCGCAAGCGCTAGCCTCCCTCTATCGCGACAGGGTCGCCGTCAGGCCGAGAGCATTGATCAGATCGGCGCCGGGGCTCGTCAGGTAATCGATCCGGTCGATGGCGAGCGGAGGTTCGGGGCGGGCATCGACCGTGAGCGTGCCGCCCTTCTCGACAAAACGTGCGACGGCATCGAGCAGTTGCGTCAGGTTCTGTGTGATCAAAACGTCCGTGGGCTGAAAGCGCCTGATGTCGCGCGCGAGATTGGTCCGCACCGCCGACACCGGCTGGCCGGTCGTCGCCGCGAGCGCCTTGAGCCCGCGTTCCAGCAGGCCGCCGTCGGCCAGTACCAGTCGCGCGGAAGCGAGGGCGGCCTTGGAATCGTAGAGCGCGGCCGTATCGCCGTCATCGACGGCCTGCCAGAACGCCGCGTCGGCACCCACGACCCGGGCGGTGAAATTGATCTCGGCGAGATCGGGCCCCGAAAGCGCGCAGCGATCGATGGTGATTTCAGCCCGCTCACGGTCCTCCATGCCGGCACAGTCGAAACCCAGCTTGAGTTCCCGCAGGCCCATCGCCTGCAAGGCGATGCGCAACTTCAGAGCCTCCATGTTGCGCAGCGGCGGTGCCAGCACAAATCCGTCGATGCGCGTCCGCGAGCGGCTGACCTTGTCGCTTTCGCGAAGCGTCTCGATGGTCACCGAGCCCAACGATACACCGTACCGAGTGAACATTTCGCCGCCGAATCCGGCCGCGCTGGCCCGTTCGACCTTGACCTGCCCGATCGGGCCATTGGGATGCCAGTCGGCCGACGACAAAGCCGCCAGGATTCGACGTGCATCGAGACCGCGGAGGTCGATGTTGGACACTCGATAAAGAGGGGCGTGGCCTCCGCCCGCCGTGGCTTCGACGCCGAGGGCGGTTGCAGACGCCACGCGACCGCCCTCGTAACGGTCGACGTCGATCTTCGACACGCCGAAGGTATCGCCGTTTCCCGGCAAGGTGAAAATAGTTCCGATCTGCTCGAAACGTCGGACCGACAGCGCACTCATCGCCCGGGCGAGAAGAACCGCGCCACCATAAGGTCCGTCGTCCGAGGCGTCGAAGCGGGCAAGGTCGAGGCCTTCCAGGACGAGCGATTCGACGCTCCATGTTCCGGCGATGCTGCGATCGCCCAAACGCACTTGCCGAAGCTCGACGCGGTCCGCCTGCAGGGGGCTTCCCCACCGGAACCCGGCCAGGGGCGTGCGTCCCCGCAGCAACTCCGCGAGCGGCCAGCCGAACCCCGAGGCTTCCCAGCGGCCAACGGACAACCCGGCGGCATGGCTCGATTTGATATCGGCCAGGGCCACGCGACGAGCCAAAAGCTCGACCTCGACCTGGCCCACAGTCGTGGTCCCGTCACGCTCGATCTCGGCCTTGATGCGCGACGCTGCAAATCTCTCGCCGAGCGGGATCGCCGCCGCGACAATGCCCACCAGGACGATCGCGGCGATACCGGCAATGACGCTTTTCTTCACGCCTCGGCGTCCGGCTGCTTGGCTGGCTGGGCGGCGTCGAAAGCGGGATGCCGCATGCAGGCATCGTAGATGCGCTGGATGGTCGGGTATTTCGTCATATCGACCTTGAAGCGCGCGGCATTGAACACCTGCGGGATGAGACAGAGGTCGGCCATGGTCGGCGTGTCGCCGTGGCTGAAGGCGCCGGTCCTGGGATCATTGGCGATCGTTGCCTCGTAGGCATCGAAGCCGGTTTCGATCCAGTGGCGCGACCAAGCGAAGGCGCTTTCCTCAGTTTGCCCGAATTTCTCACGCAGATAGCCCATCACCCGCAGGTTCTGGATGGGATGGATGTCGGCGGTCGGAATCAGCGCCAATGCCCGCACGCGCGCCCGTCCCACGGGATCCTTGGGCAACAAGGGAGGCTGGGGATGGGTTTCCTCCAGATACTCGAGGATCGCGAGCGACTGGGTCAGGACCTCTCCGGAATCGAGCACCAGCGTCGGCACCAGTTTCTGCGGATTGATCGCGACATAGTCCGGCGCCTTCTGTTCGCCTTTGCGCAGGTGCCGCGAGGCGTGCTCGACGACGATGCCCTTGAGATTTAGGGCGATGCGCACGCGATACGCCGCCGACGAACGAAAATAGCCGATGAGCTTCATGACCGCCTCCGGCGATCACTCTAGCATGGCTTAGGCCGGTGGCGTGTAGCGCACCACTTTCTGGTCGATGGCACCGAAAATCGACCGGCCGCCGCGATCGAACATTTCTATGCGGATGCGGTCGCCGAACTTCATGAACGGCGTCACCGGCTTGCCACCGTCCAGCGTCTCGCGCACCCGCCGCTCGGCAATACAGGAGCAGCCGGCCGAGGCATCCCGGTTGGCGACCGTGCCCGAGCCGACGACGGTCCCCGCCTCGAGATGCCGCGTCTTGGCGGCATGGGCGATCAGCTGGCCGAAATCGAACGTCAGGTCGGTGGCGGCATTGGGATGGCCGAACTCCTTGCCGTTCAGCGTCGAGATCAGCGGCAGGTTGAGCTTGGCGCCGTCCCAGACATCGCCCAGCTCGTCCGGCGTCACAGCGACCGGTGCGAAGGCCGTGGCGGGTTTGCCATGGAGGAAACCGAAGCCCTTGTTCAGTTCGGCCGGGATCAGGTTGCGCAGCGACACATCATTCAGGATCGTAACGAGCTTGATGTGTTTTCGCGCAGCGGCGGCCGATGTGCCCATCGGCACGTCGTCGACGAAGACCGCGATCTCGCCCTCGAAGTCGATACCCCACGCCTCGTCGCCGGCCTCGATCTCGTCGGTGGATCCGACGAAGGAGTCCGACCCGCCCTGGTACATCAGCGGATCGGTCCAGAACGATGGTGGCATCTCCACGCCGCGGGCCTTGCGCACCAGTTCGACGTGAACGACATAGGCCGATCCGTCGACCCACTGGTAGGCGCGCGGCAGCGGGGCCGCGAGCGCGCTGCTATCGAGTTCGAACGACCCTGGTGCCTTGTCGTCGGCAAGTTGACCGGCGAGCGCCCGCAGGCGGGGTGCGGTGTCGGCCCAGTCATCGAGCGCCCGTTGCAGTGTCGGCGCCACGTTGGTGGCCCGCACCGCGCGCGTGAACTCGCGGTTGACCACGATCAGCGTGCCGTCGCGGCCGCCTTCCTTCAGCGTTCCCAGCTTCATTGACGCCTTCCCTACTCTGCGGCCTGCTTCATTTCCGGCGGCTGCCACGACTTCACATAGCCTTCGAATTCCACCCCGGCCGGCATCGCCGCCACGTCGACCGCATCGCGCGTATCGACCATGACCGCGACCTCGTCGGTCTCCGTCTTGCCGCCACCACTGACAGGTTTTGTCGCAGCGTTGAACGCCTTGGGATGGGGGCCGTGCGTAAAACCCGTCGGATGGAGCGTCAACATGCCGGGATGGATGTTGTCGCGGCTGAAGAAGCTGCCCTTGTGATAGAAGATCGCCTCCTCGTAGTCGTCGTTGCTGTGGAAGAACGGCAGCCGCAGGGCCTCGGGATCGCTCTCGAGCGGCCGCGGCACGAAAGTGCAGACCACGAAGCGGTTGGCCACGAAGGTCGAATGGGCCGACGGCGGCAGGTGGAAGCGATGGCTCATCAGAGGACGGATGTCGCGCCAGTTGATGCGCACAACGCTGAGGTCGCCATGCCAGCCCACGGCATCCAGCGGATTGAACGGATAGGTGACGGTCGACTGGGCGCTGCGACGCTTGACCGAGACCTTCCAGGTGCGTTCGTCCTGCTGGGCACGAAAGGCGTCGTCGATCACCGGCGTGTCCAGCATCGCCGGATCGAAGATCGCATGCCGGCCCACCAGCCCCTTTTCGGGCAGCCGGTAGCTGTCGTTGGTGGCCTCGATCATCAGGCACACCGTCGAAGTCCTGGGCTCGAGGCGCCACATCGTGCCGCGCGGGATCATGAGATAGTCGCCCTCGCGATACTCGAGGTGGCCATAGTCGCAGAACAGCGCGCCCTCGCCCGCGTGGATGAACAGAAGCTCGTCGCCATCGCCGTTGCGCGCCAGGTCCTTCATCGCACCGTCGAGCCGCCAGATTCGCATCTGCATGTGGGCGTTGCTCATGACCGGCTGCGCGCCCCACGGCGTGTTCCTGTCCGTGGCGAGCTTGCCAAGGTCGAAGGCCCGCGGCCGGATGGGCCCCTCGAACGCCACCCAATCCGTCGGTTTGTGCTTATGGTGGAACTGCGCCGAGGGGCCGAAGAACCCCTCCTTGCTGATCTCGCGCTCGTAGGTGCCCTCGGGCAGCCTCACATGGGCCTGGCGCGAGGCGGTGCCTTCATGCTGGCGCAGCGGAATCCAGTTCTTGCTCATGGTTTCCTCCGATGTCTTTCCGTTCAGGCTTTCAGTACGCCGCGGCGGATCTGGTCGAGTTCGATCGACTCGAACAAGGCGCGGAAATTGCCCTCGCCGAAGCCCTCGTTGCCGCGGCGCTGGATGATCTCGAAAAAGATGGGCCCGATCACCGTCTGGGTGAAGATCTGCAGCAGAAGCCCGCCCCCTTGGGTCGGCGCGCCGTCGATCAGGATGCGATCGGCCGCAAGCCGCGCCAGGTCTTCGCCGTGTCCGGGCAGGCGCCCATCGACCTGCTCGTAATAGGTGTCGGGCACGGTCTGGAACGGCACGCCCTTGGTCTTCAGCGTCTCGACGGTCTCGTAGATGTCGCCGGTGCCGAGCGCGATGTGCTGGATACCCTCGCCGTGATAGGCGGAGAGATATTCCTGGATCTGCGACTTGTCGTCGGTGCTCTCATTGATCGGGATGCGGATCTTGCCGCATGGGCTGGTCATCGCCTTGGAC
>JAUXST010000894.1 GCA_030679805.1 Reyranella sp.
AGCGAAACCAAGCGCCACGGCCTTGATAACGCCCGCGTGCGGATGTGGAGAACGGTCGCGTTCATCCTCGGCGCCTTCACCTGCGGCGTGGCGGTCGACCATTTCGGCCCGTCCTGGATCCTCTATGTCCCTCTGCTGGGAGTCGTGTTGCTGGCGCCCTTCGCCCTGTTCCTGCCGGCAAGCCATGCTCCCGTTACCGGTCAACGCAAGGCCCCCTTCCCGATCGCCACGCTCCTGCGCTCGCCCGCGTTCCTGCTGTTCCTGATGGCGTGCGGCCTCTGCCAGGCGAGCCATTCGGTGCTCTACAGTTTCGGTACGCTGACGTGGCGCGCCGCCGGTATCGACGACGTCGCGATCAGCCTCCTGTGGGCCGAGAGCGTCGCCATCGAGATCGTGCTGATGCTGTTCGGCGGCTGGCTCTTGAAGCGGCTGGGCGTCTGCGGCCTGATCGCCCTCGGCCTCGGCGCCGGCATGGTGCGCTGGACCGCCATGGCCTTCACCACCGAACTCACCGCCCTGGTGTTCCTGCAGGCGCTGCATTCCTGCACCTTCGCCGCCTGCCACTTGGGCGCCATGGCGTTCCTGCAGCGGGCCTTGCCGGCGACCGGCGCCGCCATCGGCCAGAGTCTCTATTACGCGCTCGGCACCGGCGCCATGCAGGCGCTGGTGTTCCAGTTTTCCGGCCAGCTCTATTCGGCATACGGCCAGCACGCCTTCCTCGGTATGGTCGCCGTCAGCACCGTCGGCATGCTGGCGCTGCTGGCCCTCACTCGCATCTGGAAGGGCGGGCTGCTGGTCGGAAGCTCAGGAGAAGATAAAGATCCCTCGCTGCGCTCGGGATGACAATTTTGACGTCGATGAAGAAGAAGATGTCATCCCGAACATAGTGAGGGATCTTTGCTCATCAGCGCGACCTGCCTCTTCCCGTCACCGGCCAGATCTCGACCAGCGTGTCGCCCTTCACCACGTGATAGCTCTCGTACATGTTGACCGTCGGGTCGCAGTGCGGCGGCACCAGGATCACCTGCTCGCCCAATCCAGGGGCGGTCTGGCCCTCGGGCGCCACCACCGCGAGGTGCTCGTCGCCCATGAAGCGCGTGGTCGAGCCCTCGACCGCGCCCTTCAGGATCATGGGTGGGCCCTTCTCCGTCGCCATCGCCTTCAGGCCGGCATCGACCGTCGCCATTCCCGGCGCGTTGGCGCTCACCACGCGCGCATCGATCTGCAGCGCCTGCTCGAAGGTCGGCTTATCGAGGCCGCGCAGGTCGCAAACGTTGTAGTCGTGATCCATGAACACGTACGAGCCGACCTGCAGCTCGGTGAAGACGCCGAGCTTCGCGTCGATCAAATGCGTGCCGGTGCCCGAGCCGGTGATGATGCCGGGCTTCAATCCGGCGGCCTCGAGCTTCGCCAAAATGCCCTTGAGATACTCCGTGCGCTCCTCGATCTCGGCCTTGCGCTCCTTGAAGTCGACGATGTGCTGATGCCGGCCGCAATAGAACTGCACGCCGGCATATTTCAGCGACTTGTGCTTCGCCACCAGTTGCGCGAGCTCGACCGCGGCTTCGGGCGAGGCGACGCCGGTGCGATGGATGCCGGGATCGATATCGACGATCACCGTGAGCACCTGGCCGGCCTTCGCCGCCGCCGTCGCGAGCGCCGCCACATTGGCCGGATGGTCGACCACGACCATCAGCCCCTTCACCTTGGTGTTGAGATCGATCAGCCGCGCGATCGCCTGCGGCGTCACCACCGGCGAGGTGATGTGCAGCCCTTCTATGCCGGCCTCGCCCAGCGCCTCGGCCTCGCCCAGCTTGGCACAGCAGACGCCGAGCGCCCCGGCCGCCACCTGGCGCTTGGCGATATCGGCCGACTTGTGGGTCTTGGAATGCGGACGCAGCTTCATGCCGTGCGCCTTGGCGAAGGACGCCATCTCCGCGATGTTGCGGTCGAGCATTTCCAGATCGAGCACCAGCGCCGGCGTGTTCAGTGAAAGCCTGGAGCCCTGCTGGCCGATGAGATGACGGTGAAGACGTTCGGCTTCGCTCATTTCTTCTGATCCTCAGTTTGTAGATTGCGCACGACCATGGCCTCGCCGGTCGTGCCGCGGTTGACGCCCGCGCTTTTCATGAAAGTGTTGTCGCGGCCCGTGCCCCACAGCGCAACACCCTGCGCCAGAAGGCCGCCATCGACCTTGACCGTCTCGCCGGTGATGAAACGCGCGTAGTCGGAGCAGAGGAAGGCCGCCTCGTCGGCGATGTGGTCGGGCTCGCCGCGGTCGGGCCACGGCTGCTGCGAGAACTGCTTCTCGTATTTCTCCGGCCGGCCGCGATGGACCAGCGGTGTGGAAATCACGCCGGGGGCAATGCCGACGACGCGGATACGGTCGGGGCCGAGTTCGGCCGCGACATTCTCGATCAGGCTGATGCAGGCGGCCTTGGCCGCCGAATAGGCGTGGCTGCCGCCGCCACCCACCATGCCGGCGATCGAGGCCGTCACCAGGATCACCCCGCCGTCGCCATGCTTCTTCATCGCGAGCGACGCATGCTTCATGCCGAGGAACACCGATCGCGTCAGCACGGCGAAGGTGTAATCCCAATCCTCGACGCTGGTTTCAGCGATCGGCCCGAAAGCGCCACCGACGCCGGCATTGAGATAGGCGATGTCGAGGCGGCTAAAACGCTTCTCAGTGGCGGCCACCATGGCGGCGACATCGGATTCCTTGGAGACGTCGCAGCGCACGAAGGCGATGCTCTCGCCATGGCCCTGCGCCTTGGCGACGGCCACCGTCTCGGCGCCGTTCTTCTCGTTGAGGTCAGCCACCATCACCTTCGCGCCGTCGGCGAGAAAGCGCATGACGGTCGCGCGGCCCATGCCGCTCGCGCCGCCGGTGACGATCGCCACCTTCCCTGCCAGTCGTTTCATTTCGCCCTCCGATGCCATGGTGCTGTTGCGCCCGCCCGTGGGCAAGCCTAGCGTTTCGCATTGCCGCAGGAGATTCCGACATGAAGTTCGGCCTGTTCTACGAGATTTCCATCCCGCGTCCGTGGACGCCGGAAAAAGAGCGCACCGTCTACAACAACTGCCTCGAACAGGTGAAACTGGCCGACGAGCTGGGCTTCGAGCATGTCTGGGCGGTCGAGCATCATTTCCTCGAGGAATACTCGCACTGCTCCGCGCCCGAGCTGTTCCTGACCGCCTGCGCCGTGCTCACCAAGCGCATCCGCGTCGGCCACGGCATCGTGGTCTGCGTTCCCGAATTCAACCATCCGATAAAAATCGCCGAGCGCACGGCGACGCTCGACCTGCTGTCGGGCGGCCGCCTGGAAGTCGGCACCGGCCGCTCCGCCACCTGGACCGAACTCGGTGGCTTCGGGGCCAATCCCGATACGACCAAGAAGAGCTGGGACGAGTTCGTGCGCTGCCTGCCCAAGATGTGGATGCAGGAGACGTTTTCGTATCAGGGCGAATTCTGGTCGATGCCGGAGCGCACCATCCTGCCCAAGCCCTACCAGAAGCCACACCCGCCGATGTGGGTCGCGGTCACCAGCCCGGGCACAGAGATCGACGCGGCCGAGCGCGGGCTGGGCAGCCTCGGCCTCTCCTTCGCGGGCTTCGGCGAGCAGGAGAAGAAGATTTCGGACTACCGGCGGCGCATCAAATCCTGCGAGCCGGTCGGCGCTTTCGTCAACGAGCAGGTCGCCACC
>JAUXST010000906.1 GCA_030679805.1 Reyranella sp.
AACTGGACACGGCGCGGGCCCATGTCGAGTCCCTGCGCGGCACCTGGCGCGAGGTGGTGAGCGAGCTGGCCGATGCCGAATCGCGCGCCGCCTACGCCCAGCGCCAGTGGCAGCGGCAGGAGGAGCTGGCGACGAAGGGCATCCTCTCCGCCAGCAAGCGCGACGAATCGCAGAACGACGCGCGCACGGCCGCCGATCGCGTGGCGGCGGTGCGCGAAAAACTGCGCCGCGTGCTGACAGCGCTCAACGGCGACCCCAACCTGCCGGCCGACGACCATCCGCTGGTGCGCGAGAAGAGCGCCGCCCGCGAGCGCGCGGCACTCGACATGGCGCGCACGACGCTCCGCGCGCCGGTCGACGGCGTGGTCGTGAACCTTCGCGTGCAACGCGGCGAGCAGGTCAAGGCCGCGACGCCGCTGTTCGCCGTCGTGGCGGTCAGCCGGCCGTGGATCGAGGCGAACTTCAAGGAGACCGAACTGACCTATGTGCGCGTAGGGCAAAAGGCGCGCGTCGTGCTCGACACCTATCCCGACTCAACCTGGGAGGCCGTCGTCGAAAGCGTGAGCCCCGCGACCGGCGCGGAATTCGCGATCCTGCCGCCGCAGAATGCCAGCGGCAACTGGGTCAAGGTCGTGCAGCGCCTGCCGGTCAAGCTTCGCCTGCTGCCGCATGTCGGCGAGCCGCCGTTGCGTGCCGGCATGACCGCGACGGTGAGTATCGACACCGGCCGCCAACGCAGCGTCAGCGACGTCACCCAGATCTTTGGCGGGCGCCAGGCACAAGCCGAGGAGCCGGCGGCGAAGAAGCCCTAGAATTGCGGTCCCTAGGGCCGCTTCGCGAGGCCCTTCTGCTGCATCCGCCACTTGAGCTGGTCGAAGCGATCCTGGCCGAAGAAAGGTTCGCCGTTGAAGACCATCAGCGGCACGCCGTAGTGCCCACCCTCGCGTTGCGCCTCCTGGCTGGCCCCAATGACGACATCGAGCCGCTCGGGTTCGGCGGCGACCGCGGCGTCCATCTCCGCCAGATCGAGCCCGGCGCGTTCGGCGGCGCGCGCGAGGTGATCGCCCTCGTGCCAGTTCTTGACCTTGCCGCCCCAGATCACGCTGCTCACCTCATTCAGGAAGGCGAGCCCCTTGCCGCGCTCGGTCGCCGCCTGGCCGAGCCGCGTCAGGCGATGGATGTAGGGCTGCTCCTTGGGATAGGTGCGCGTCTTGGGATCCATCAGCACCGGATCGGGCGAGGGCCAGGCGATTGGCAGGCCGACGTATTCGGCGCTGCGAAACACGTCGCGCAGGAAGTAGGTGAACCACAGCGGATCGCTGTTGGAGAAGAAGCCGGGCTGACGGACCGCGATCGGATAGACCACGCGGACGTTGGCCACGACGTCGTATTCCTTCTCCAGCGCCACCAGGCGCGGTGTCACCAGATACGAATAGGGCGAGCGGAAGGACCAGTAGAGGTCGTAACGGAGAGTCATGGCGTATAGAGGCCCTTCGAGGATGCCAGGCTGACGCAGATCGATTCAATCGCATCGAGCGTCGGCGTGTCCATGCCGGCGCTGCGCGCGAAGGCCAGTGGCGCGCGAACGATGGATTCGACTTCCATCGGCCGGCCGAGTTCGTAGTCCTGCAGGATCGACGGGCGATGATCGGGATAGGCGCGCGTCGGGCCATAGCGCTGCTCGGGACTGTCGTCGAGGACGACGCCATGGGCCGCGGCTACGGCCAGCGCCTCGGCATGCGCCCGGCGCACCAGACGATTGATGGGCGGCGTCGCCTGGATCGTGTTGGGCTGGCCCAGTATGAGGCAGACCGTCGAGCCGGTCAGGTTGGCCATCAGCTTGTGCCAGATGTCGTAGCGAATATCGCGCGTCGCCGGCGAGGCGATGCCGGCAGCCACAAGTGTCGCGCGCAAGGCATCGATGCGCGGACTCGGGCGATCGTCGGTCTCCGCGACCCACAGAATGTTGCGCTCGGGTGAGATGTTGCGCACGACGCCGGGCTCCATCACGTGGTTCGACGAGGTGACGACGGCGCCGATGGCGCGGTCTAGGCCCACCGCCTTGGCCAGCGCACCGCCGGGATCGAGTCGCGACAGATCCGGCGCCGGCGGACGCGTGGGCCCGAGACCGTGACCGTACCACCAGGGGATGCCGTTCTGGACGAAGGCGACCGGCGTGTCGGCCCGCAGCAGAGGGCCGACATTCTCCGCGAGCACGGCGAGGCCCGACGATTTCATGGTCACCAGCACCGCATCCTGTGGCCCAAGATCGGCCGACCGGTCGCTGGCGCGGACCGGCACCACGATCTTGCGATCGCCGGTCAACAAGGTGAGGCCGCGGGCGCGGATGGCATCGAGATGCGCCCCGCGC
>JAUXST010000907.1 GCA_030679805.1 Reyranella sp.
CGTGGCCGGCGCCTATGAGCACACGATCCGTATGCAGCAGCGCGGCCAGCCGATCATTGGCTTCGCCCTGATCGGCCGCGGCATGCAGCTCGCCATCGGCCTGCGCACTGACGTCGCCGCGAAGGTGAAGGGGCCGGCCGATATCAAGGGCATGAAATTCGGTGTCACGGCGCCCGGCTCGCAGACCAACATGCTGGTGAACTACTGGGCCGCCAAGGGAGGCTTGAAGGCCACCGACATCGTGGCGATCGGTGTCGGTGCGGGTGCATCGGTAGTGGCGGCGATCGAGAAGGGCGAGGTCGACGGCATCTCGCAGGCCGATCCGGCGCTGACCATCCTGCAGGAAAAGAAGCTCATCAAGATCATGCTCGACACGCGCACCATGAAGGGCAATCAGGAGCTGTTCGGCGGTCCCTTTCCGGCTGCCTGCCTCTATGCCCAGCCCGATCTCCTGAAGAAGACGCCCGGCACCGCCCAGGCTCTGGCCACCGCCATCGTGCGTGCCGACCAGTGGCTGCAGACCGCCAGCCCCGCGGATGTCGCGAACTCTGTCCCCGAGGCCTATCTGCTGGGCGATCGAGCAGTTTACGAGAAGTCGTTCGTGGGAGTCCGCGAGACGATTTCGCCGGACGGTCTCATGCCGGCAGGCGCCATGGAGAATGCGCTGAAGTTCCTGGCCGACGGGGATCCGAAGATTGCGGCCGATATCGGCAAGATCAAACTGGCGGATACGTGGACTAACGAGTTCGCAGAACGCGCCGGCAAGCGCAGCTAGCCCGGCATGTCGCAGAACGGCGTGCCGGCGCTGGCGCTGGCTGATATCACTTGCCGCTTCGCCGCCCGGGACGGGCGGGGCGGGGCTTATACGGCGGTTGCCAACGCCACCCTCGAGGTGGGCAAGGGCGAGTTCGTCTCCGTCGTCGGGCCGACCGGCTGCGGGAAATCGACACTGCTCAATGTTGCGGCCGGCCTGCTCGAGCCGTCGTCGGGAACGGTTTCCGTCTTCGGCGAGCCGCTGCAGGCGGCCGACGGCGTCAACCGGCGGGCCGGCTACATGTTCCAGGCCGATGCGCTGATGCCGTGGCGCACCGGCATCGACAATGTGATCGCTGGCCTCGAATTTCGCGGCGTGCCACGTGCCGAAGCGATCGCGCAGGGAGAGGAGTGGTTGCGCCGGGTCGGCCTGGCGGGCTTCGGCGATCGCTATCCGCACCAGATGTCGGGCGGCATGCGCAAGCGCCTGGCGCTGGCGCAGACGCTGATCGTCAGTCCCGACATCCTGCTGATGGACGAGCCGTTCTCGGCGCTCGACGTGCAGACCCGCCAGCTCATGGAAAACGAGCTGCTGGCGTTATGGGCCGAGGACCGCAAGTCGGTGCTGTTCATCACCCACGATCTCGAGGAGGCGATCGCGCTCTCCGACCGGGTCGTGGTGCTGTCGGCGGGGCCCGGGACGCGGCCGATCGGCGATTTCAAGGTCGACCTGCCCCGGCCGCGCGACGTCTCGGAGATCCGCATGACTCCGGCCTTCGCTACGCTCCATCGCGAGATCTGGGCAGCCATGAAGGAAGAAGTGTTGAAGGCCTACGAAGCGCAGAAGGTCGCCTGAGATGAAGTTGCGCACCCTGCAGATCGGCGTCTTCGCCCTGCTGATCGTCGCCTGGTACCTGTTGACGGCACCGGGTCTGCTGCCAGCGCTCTATTTCGACCAGGACAACCGCGCCGCCTTCTTCTTCGGCGAACCGCAGAAGGTATTCTGGGTTGTCTACGAATGGTTTGCGACGGGCGACATCTTCATCCATCTCGCCGTCACGCTGCTCGAGACGGCGCTGGGATTCTCGATCGGCGCGCTGAGCGGTCTGGCGATCGGCCTGTGGCTCGCGCTGTCGCCCACCGCGTCGGCGGTGATGGATCCCTACATCAAGGGCTTCAACTCGATGCCGCGCGTCGTGCTGGCGCCGATCTTCGCGGTGTGGTTCGGGCTCGGCATCTGGTCGAAGGTGGCGCTGGGCGTCACGCTGGTGTTCTTCGTGGTGTTCTTCAACGTCTACCAGGGTGTGCGCGAGGTGAGCCCCAACCTGATCGCCAGCGCCCGCATGCTGGGCGCCTCGCGCCGCCAGTTGCTGCGCTCGATCTATCTGCCGGCTGCCATGAGTTGGGTGTTCGCCAGCCTGCACAATGCCGTGGGCCTCGCCTTCGTGGGCGCCGTGGTCGGCGAATACCTCGGATCGGCGCGCGGCGTCGGCTATCTCATCCTGCAGGCCGAGGGTACCTTTGACATCAACACCGTGTTCGCCGGCATCCTCGTGCTGACGGCCTTTGCCCTCGCACTCGACACCGCCGTCGGCGCCGTCGAGCGTCGACTGATGACCTGGCAGCCCCGGGCCGGCGAGACCGAAAAGGTGTAGAAGCTCCGATCTACTTGCCCGTGAAGCGTGCCGCCCGTTTCTCCAGGAAGTGGGCGACGCCTTCCTTGAAGTCCGACGTCTGGAACGAGAGATCCATCTCGTGGTTGGCCTGCACCGTGGCCTCGGCCAGGGTCTGGAATTCGGCCTCCCAAAGCTGGCGCTTCATCACCGCCACCGAGCGTGGCGAGACCGTGTCGGCCATCAGCCGGGCATAGGCGCGCGTCTCGGCCATCAGCCTGTCGTCGGCGATGACCCGGCTCACCAGGCCCAGGGCCAAGGCTTCCGGGGCGCGGAACTTGCGCGCCGAGCACAGCAGATCCATGGCGGCGGGCAGGCCGATCAGGCGGGGCAGCAGCCAGCTCACGCCGTGTTCGGCGATCAGGCCGCGCTGGGCGAAGGCCGTGGTGAACACCGCCGACTCGGAAGCGAAGCGCAGGTCGGCGTAGAGCGGGATGACGAGGCCGAGTCCGGCGCAGGGGCCATTGATTGCAGCGATGATGAACTTCGGGATCGACGGGAAATACGAGTAGTTCATCTTGAACTCGGCCAGCGTGCTGCCGCCGGGAAGGCCTTCTTGGGTCTTGGTCGACCGGTCGGTGGCGGCACCAGCGCCGATCGCCTGCAGGCCGCCCATGTCGGCGCCGGCGCAAAAGCCGCGGCCCGCGCCGGTCAGGATGATCGCCCGGACCTCGGGGTCGGCGCCGGCCGTATGCATGGCGTCCTTCAGGTCGAGGTGCATCTGCCGGGTCCAGGCATTCAGCCGGTCCGGCCGGTTCAGGGTAATCGTGCAGATGCGCTCGGCGACATCATAGAGGACTGTTTCGTACGCCATCGCCGCGTCTCCTCCTGTGCATTTTTGTTGCTCGCATGATGGGCAAAACTCAGCGACGATACAAATGAGACGATACGCGGCAAATGGCGCCTTTCCTCTGGACTTGACCAATAACGGGCAATCTCGTGGTATTCTGCAGCAAGCAAGAAAAAAGCATGATCGAGGTAGGAAATGGCCAAGAGAGAATTCGCCCACCCCAACGAGATGCACAACTATGTGGGGCAGGAAATCGGGGTGAGCGACTGGGTCGAGGTTTCGCAGGATCGCATCAACCTCTTCGCCGACGCGACCGGTGATCATCAATGGATTCATGTCGACGTCGAGCGCGCCAAGAAGGACATGCCAGGCGGCAAGACCATCGCCCACGGCTACCTGACGCTCTCCTTGATCCCGATGCTCAACCACCAGATTTCGCACATCAACAACGTGCGCAACGGCATCAACTACGGCTGCAACAAGGTGCGCTTCACCAGTCCGGTGCCGGCGGGTTCGCGGGTGCGTGCGCGGACCAAGCTGATCGGGGCCGATCCGATGGACAAGGGCGGTGTGCGTCTTACTAACCAGGTCACGATCGAGATCGAGGGTCAGGAACGTCCGGCCTGCATCGCCGAGACCATGTCCATTGTGTACGGCACCTGAGCATGTGTGCCGCGGGTAATCGGGCGTAGGGGGAAGCAGACTTGCTGACACGTGAGGACCTGACTTCCGAACGCATCGACCAGATCGTCGCCGACGCCCACAAAGCGGGCTATGACTTCTTCCTGACGTCGGAGCAGCGTGCGGCAAGCCTCGAGAAGGCCTTGCAGCGCTACGAGACCGGAGAGGAGACGTGGGTCTTCGCCTACGGCTCGCTGATGTGGAATCCGGCCCTCGAATTCGCCGAGGTGTCGCCCTGTAAGGTCGAGGGCTGGCGCCGCTCCTTCTGCTTCTGGGTTCCGCTCGGCCGCGGCACGCCTGAACTGCCCGGGTTGATGCTTGCGCTCGAAGGCGGCGGTTCCTGCGAGGGCATCGCCTACCGCCTGGCCCCGGATCGGGTCCGCAGCGAGCTGGCGATCCTGTGGAACCGCGAGATGCTGTCGGGCGTCTACCAGGCGCGATGGGTGCCGACCCGCTTGCGCGACGGGCGCACGGTCACGGCGGTCACCTTCGTGGTCGACACCGCCCATTGCCAGTATTGCGGCGACCTCTCGATGGAGCGCGCCGCCCATCACATCGCCTTTGCCGAGGGTCGCCGCGGCGCCTGCCGCGACTATCTCACCAACACGGCCGAACACGCACGTCTGCTCGGCATCCACGATCCCTACATCGAGGAACTGATGGAGCGGGTCGCGACATTGCGCGGCGCAATGCCCATGGCATCGATGCAGCTCGACGCCGAAGTCGCGGGCGAAGCCTAGACCGCGCTCCGGAAATCATCTCCTCGTGGGCGAGTGCGTCGCTGCACATGCTATGACATAGTCGCGATGTGTCCGGTCTCGTCGCCCGCTGGCTCGCGCTGCCACCCAATCTGCGCGGCATCCTCTGGGTTGCCCTGTCGGGGATCCTGTTCGCGCTGCTGAACGTCTTCACGCTGATCCCGGCGCAGCACCTCAATTCCTACGTGATGGCGTTCCTGCGCTACTTTTTCGGCGCGCTGTTCCTGTTGCCGGTCGTCATTCGTCTCGGCATCTACCCGTCGCTCCACACCAACCGTCTCGGCCTGCACATATCGCGCGGCGCCATCCACACCGCCGGCATGATGCTGTGGTTCGTGGCGCTGCCGCTCACGACGCTGGCCGAGATCACAGCACTTGGCTTCACCGGTCCGATCTTCGTCACCATCGGTGCGGCGCTGTTCCTGCACGAAGACGTGCGGCTCAGGCGCTGGATCGCCGTCCTGGTGGGCTTCGCCGGCGCCATGATCATCATCCAGCCGGGCTTCGGCGCGATCCATCTCGGCGTGATCTGTATCCTGGTCTCGACGCCGATCTTCTCGGCCTCGAACCTGATCTCCAAGGCGTTGGCCCGCACCGATTCGGCCAACACCATCGTGATCTGGCAGAACATCGTGATCGTGATCTGCGCTGCGCCCTTTGCGGTCTGGTTCTGGCAGACGCCGAGCGGCGTCGACGTGCTCTGGTTCATCGCCGCCGGACTTGCCGGGACGCTCGGTCATCTTTGCCAGCAGCGGGGCTACCAGCTCGCCGACATCACCCTGCTGCAGCCCATCGGCTTCCTGTCGCTGATCTACAATACGCTGCTGGGCTATTTCCTGTTCTTCCAGAAGCCCGATGTCTGGACCTTCGTCGGCGCGGCGGTGATCTTCTCCAGCGCGCTCTACATCTCGCATCGCGAGGCGGTGCGCCGCGCCAAGATCAAGAGCACACCCTCCCAGCCGTCGCCCTGAGGGCGGGCGGCCGAGCCGCCCTCGATCAACCGCCGGTCACGCTCATGTGGCGGGGGACGGCGGGGCCGGTGTGGCGGCGGTCGATGATGAAGTCGTGGCCCTTGGGCTTGCGCGCGATCGCCGCGGTGATCGCCTGGTCGAGGATCTCGTCGCTTTCGGAGGCGCGCAACGGACCGCGCAGGTCGGCGGCATCTTCCTGGCCGAGGCACATATAGAGCGTGCCGGTGCAGGTGAGGCGGACGCGGTTGCAGCTTTCGCAGAAATTGTGGGTGAGCGGGGTGATGAAGCCCAACCGTCCGCCGGTCTCCTCGACCTTGAAGTAACGGGCCGGTCCGCCGGTGTGGTAGTCGCTCTCGCTCAGCGTGAAGTGCTTGGCGATCTCGGTCCGGGCGAGCGACAGCGGCAGATACTGGTCGAGCCGGGCATCGGCGCCGATCTCGCCCATCGGCATGACTTCGATCAGTACCAGATCCATGCCGCGGCCGTGGCTGAAGCGGATCAGGTCGTCGAATTCCATGTCGTTCACGCCGCGCAATGCCACCGCGTTGATCTTGATGTGCAGGCCGGCCTGCTGGGCGGCGTCGAGGCCGCGCATCACCTGGTCGAGGTCGCCCCAGCGCGTGAGTTCGCGGAACTTGGCCGGATCGAGCGTGTCCATGGAAACGTTCACGCGGCGCACGCCGATGGCCGCCAGTTCCTTGGCGTACTTGGCGAGCTGGCTGCCGTTGGTGGTGAGCGTCAGCTCTTCCAGTGCGCCGCTGTCGAGGTGGCGGCCGAGGCCGCGGAACAGCGACATCACGTTCTTGCGCACCAGCGGCTCGCCGCCGGTCAGCCGGAGCTTCTTGACGCCGCGGCGCACGAAGGCGCCGCACAGCCGCTCCAGCTCCTCCAGCGACAGGACTTCCGCCTTGGGCAGGAAGGTCATGTCCTCGGCCATGCAATAGACGCAGCGGAAATCGCAGCGGTCCGTCACCGAGACGCGGAGGTAGGAAATATGGCGGCCGAATGGGTCGATCATGTCGCTCTGATAATGGTGTTGCAGCCCCGTTACGGCAAGAGCTGCAGGAGGGTGTCGACGGTGTCGGCCTCGGCTGCTGGCTTATCCCTACGGATGCGATGGATACGGGGAAAGCGTAGCGCCAGGCCCGATTTGTGGCGGCTGGACCGGGCGATGCCGTCGAAGGCGATTTCCAGCACCAGCTCCTGCGTCACCTCGCGCACCGGCCCGAAGCGGTCGGTGGTGTGGTCGCGCACCCATTTGTCGAGCCAGCGCAGCTCCTCGTCGGTGAAGCCGAAATAGGCTTTGCCGACCGGCGCCAGCTCGCGCTTGCCCTCGACGGTCTCCGAGCGTGCTGGGCGCCAGCAGCCGAAAGTGAAGTCGGAGTAGAACGAGCTGCGCTTGCCGTGGCCGCGCTGGGCGTACATCAGCACGCAGTCGGCCAGCATCGGGTCGCGCTTCCATTTGAACCATGGTCCCTTGGGCCGGCCGGCGAGATAGCTGCTGTCGCCGCGCTTCAGCATCAGTCCCTCGATGCCGTCGCTCTTCATGGCCTCGCGCAACTCGGCAAGATGGGGCCAGTCCCGGAAGCTCACGAGCGGCGAGAGATCGAAGCGTGCGCGCGGCGTCGCCGCCATCCAGGCTTCGAGGCGGGCACGGCGCTCGTCGAAGGGCAGGCCGCGCAGATCCTCGTCCCCGAGCTGCAGCACGTCGTAGAGGCGGACGTGAGCCGGGTGTTCCTTGAGCATCTTGGGCGTCACCGACTTGCGGTTCAGCCGCTGCTGCAGGTCGTTGAACGGGGCCACGGCCTCCTCGCGCCGCACCAGCAGCTCACCGTCGAACACGCCGTCGAAATCGATGGCTTCGACGATGTCGGGAAAGGCGTTGGAGACATCCTCGCCGGCGCGACTATAAAGCCGTTTTACGCCGCCCGAGGCCGCGACCTGCACGCGGATACCGTCCCATTTCCATTCGGCGCGGAAATGCGCCGGGTCGAGCGTGTCGAGTTCGGCGCGGTCGATGGGATTGGCCAGCATCGGCGGCAGGAAAGCGCCGCCAGCATTGGTCTGCGGCCGGGGTCCATCCGACAGAAGCCAGTCGAACAGCGGCCTGTAGGGCGGCGAGAGGCCGTGCCAGATCTCCTCGACGGCATCGACCGGCTGGTGGCCGATATTGGCCGCAGCCTGCTTGGCGAGACGGACCGAGACACCCACCCGCAAGGCGCCCGTCAGCAACTTCAGAAGCGCCCAGCGTCCCGTCGAATCGAGCGCATCCAGCCAGCGCTTCAGGATCGCTGGCGTCTGAGTCTTGGTGGCGCGCTGCAGGGTCTCGACCACCTCGCCCAGGGAAGGCGGCGGTCCCGATGCGGGGTCGGTTTCCCAGATGAGTGCCAGCGTTTCGGCGAGATCGCCGACATAGTCGTAGGAGAGGGCGAAGAGTTCCTCGCCGATTTTCTCCTGGCCGAAGCCGCGCAGCTGGGCCGGTTTGGCGGCGGGAAATTCGAGGCCGCCGGTCAGCGCGGCCAGCGCCCAGCCACGATCTGGATCCGGAGCCGCGCGTAAATAGGTTTCGATCAGCCGGAGCTTGGCGTTGCGCGCCGATTCGAAGGAGAGCGAATCGAGAAGCTGGGCGAAGGCCTGCACGGCTCAGGCGCCTTCTTCCTCGCGACCGGCGAGATGCAGCGCCTCGGCGTCGATGCCGATCGAGCGTGCATAGTGGACCAGTGCCTCTTCGCGGCCATGCGTCACCCAGACCTTGGGAGCGCCCACGTCCTTCAAGGTCTGCGTCAGCTCGGCCCAGTCGGCATGATCGGAGATCACCAGCGGCAGTTCAGCGCCGCGCTGGCGGGCGCGGGCACGCACGCCCATCCAGCCCGAGCAGAGCGCCGCCACAGGATCGGCGAAACGGCGCGACCAGCGGTCGGCCATGGCCGAGGGCGGGCAGAGCACGATGGCGCCCTTGAAGGTCTCCAGGATCGCGTCGGAAGCCGGCGCCACGTCGCCGAGATCGATCCCATGGTCCTGATAGAGCTTGCAGAGCGGCAGCAGGGCGCCATGCAGCCAGATCCGCTTGTCGTAGCCCGCCGCCCGCAGGAGCTTGATCACGCGCTGGCATTTGCCGAGCGCATAAACGCCGACCAGATGCGTGCGTTCGGGAAAAGTGGCGAGCGAGCGCAGCAGCTTGCCGATCTCGCCAGCATCGGACGGGTGATGGAAGACCGGCAAAGCGAAGGTCGCCTCGGTGATGAAGACGTCGCACGGCACCGGCTCGAAGGGCGGGCAGGTGGGATCGGGCCGGCGCTTGAAGTCGCCGGACACGACGATGCGCTGGCCCTTGAATGCCAGCACTGCTTGCGCCGAGCCCAGGATATGGCCGGCTGGTGCGAGGCGGACATCGACTTCGCCGAGACGGACGGTCTCGCCATAGGCCAGCGGCTGCTGCGTGGTATTGGGCATGTCCTCGAAGCGGGCGCGCATGATGGCGAGCGTTTCGGGCGTGGCCAGGGCGGCGCGATGACCCGGCCGGGCATGGTCGCCATGGCCATGGGTGATCACGGCACGCGGCACCGCCACGGCGGGATCGACATAGAAGTCGCCGGGTTCGCAGTAGAGGCCGCGCGGCGTCGGATAGAGCCAGCTACGGGGATTTAGGGTGTCGTTTGCCATCGGAACGGGTCATCTTACCCAAGAGATATGGTTCTTCCCGATCTGTTTGCACGCTGGTTCGAAAGTCGCGGCTGGACGCCCCGGCCGCACCAGCTTGCGCTGGTCGATCTTGCCGAGCGAGGCAAGAGCGCCCTTCTGATCGCGCCCACCGGCGGCGGCAAGACCCTGGCGGGCTTCCTGCCGTCCCTGATCGAACTCACGGAGCGCCGCCGCAAGGGCGGGGACTTGGCGCACGCCAAGGGCAAGGGCGAGCTGCACACGCTATACATCTCGCCGCTCAAGGCACTGGCCACCGATATCCGACGCAACCTCGAACTGCCGATCGCCGAAATGAAACTGCCGGTGCGGGCCGAGAGCCGCACGGGCGACACGCCGCAGAGCCGCCGGCTGCGCCAGCGCGAACGGCCGCCGGACCTCCTGATGACGACGCCCGAGTCGCTGGCCCTGCTGCTGAGCTACCTCGATGCGGCGAAATTCTTCGCCAATCTGAAGTGCGTGATCATCGACGAGCTGCATGCCTTCGCCACCACCAAGCGCGGCCATCACCTGGCGCTCTGTCTCGCGCGGGTGGCGGCGCTGGCGCCGCAAGCGCGGTTCGTCGGCCTCTCGGCCACCGTGGCCGACCCACCGGCGCTGGCCGACTATCTCCGCCTGCGCGACGAGCCGGTCGAGATCGTCCTGGGCGAGCCGGGTGCCCAGCCGGTGGTGACCATCATCGATGCCCAGGAGCGCATCCCCTGGGGCGGTCACATGGGCCGCCATGCCGTGCCCGAGATCTACAACATCATCCGTCATCACAAGACGTCGATCATCTTCGTCAACACCCGCGCCCAGGCCGAACTCGCCTTTGACGCCCTGTGGCGCATCAACGAGGACAATCTGCCGATCGGCCTGCATCACGGATCGCTGGCCGTCGAGCAGCGCCGCAAGGTCGAGGCGGCGATGGCGGCCGGCAAGCTGCGCGCCGTAGTGGCGACATCGTCGCTCGACCTCGGTATCGATTGGGGCGACGTCGATCTGGTGATCCAGATGGGCGCGCCCAAGGGCGTGAGCCGCCTGATGCAGAGGATCGGCCGCGCCAACCACCGGCTGGACGAGCCCAGCCGCGCCATGATCGCGCCCGCCAACCGTTTCGAGGTGCTGGAGTCGCTGGCGGCCCTCGAAGCCGTCGAGGCGCGCGAACTCGATGGCGATCCGCCGCGGCCGGCTTGTCTCGACGTGCTGGCCCAGCACATCGTGGGCACCGCCTGCGCCCAGCCGATCGACCGCGAGGCGTTCTTCCAGGAGGTGCGCCGGGCGCAGCCCTACCGCGACCTGCCGCGCCAGGATTACGACGACACGTTCGATTTCGTGGCGACCGGCGGCTACGCGCTCGCGGCCTACGACCGTTGGCACCGGCTGAAGGCACTGCCCGGCGGGCGCTGGATGCTGGCGTCGCCGCTGGTGGCGCGGCAGTTCCGCATGAATGTCGGCACCATCGTCGAGTTGCCGCTCTTGAAAGTGAAGTTGCGGCGCGGGCCGATCCTGGGCGAGGTCGAGGAGGCTTTTATCCAGGGGCTGGTGCCGGGCGACACCTTCACCTTCGCCGGCCGGCTGTTGCGCTTCGAGGGCGTGAAGGAGCTGATGGCGCAGTGCTCGCCGGCGACCGGTGGGGGCGACCCCAAGGTACCGGCCTATGGCGGCGGCCGCCTGCCGCTCTCGACCTTCCTGGCCAACCGCGTGCGCGGCATCCTGCAGGACCCTTCCAGGCATCCCAAGCTGCCCGACGAGGTGCGCGAGTGGCTGCGTATCCAGCGCATCCGCTCGACCCTGCCGCAGAGCGACCGGCTGCTGATCGAGGGATTCCCGCGCGGCGGCAAGCAGTTCATCGTGGCCTACTGCTTCGAGGGCCGGAACGCCCACCAGACACTGGGCATGTTGCTGACGCGGCGTATGGAGCGCATGGGGTTGAAGCCGCTGGGCTTCGTCGCCACCGATTATGTGCTGGGCTTGTGGGGGCTCCGGCCGCCGACCAAGACCCAACTCGACCAGCTTTTCGACGAGGACATGCTGGGCGACGATCTCGAAGCCTGGATGGACGAATCGACCATGCTGCGGCGCTCGTTCCGCAACGTCGCGGTGATCGCCGGCCTGATCGAGCGGCGCTTTCCCGGCGAGGAGAAGTCGCGCCGGCAGGTGACGTTCAGCTCCGACCTGATCTACGACACGCTGCGCCAGCACGAACCCAGCCACATCCTGCTGCGCGCCACCCGCCAGGATGCGGCCTGGCAGCTTGCCGACCTGAAGCGGCTGGGCGATCTCCTGAAGCACGCCAAGGGCCGCATCGACTACCGGCGGCTCGACCGCATCTCGCCGCTGGCCGTGCCGGTGCTGCTGGAGATCGGCCGCGAGAGCGTGCTGGGCGGAACGGCGGAGGACGAACTCCTCGATATGGCGGCGCAGGAACTGATCGAAGAGGCGACGCGACTGTCGTAGTCTCGCCGGCAATCAAAGAGGAAACACATGGGCATTGCCGACAGTTTGAAGCAGGCGGTCGAGGCCGGCGACGTGCCGGGCGTGGCGGCTGCGGTCGCGACGGTGGACGGGACGATCTTCGAGGGTGCGGTCGGCGCGCTGAAATCCGACAGCGTGATCTGGGTCGCCTCGATGACCAAGGCGATCACCGGCGCCGCCGCCATGCAGATGGTCGAACAGGGCAAGTTCGGGCTGGACACCCCGGCCGCCGACATCGTGCCCGAGATTGCGCGGAAAGAGGTGCTGGTGAGCGTCGACACCGACGGTACGGTGAAGACGCGACCGGCAAGAAGGCCGATCACGCTACGCCATCTGCTGACCCACACCTCGGGTATGGGCTACGACACTTGGAACGCCGACATCTTTCGCTACGTCCAGGCCAAGGGTCCGCTCAAGCCCAATTCGATGGAGATGTTGAGCACGCCCTTGCTGGCCGAGCCGGGCGAGCGCTGGGAGTACTCGATCTCGATCGACTGGGCCGGCCTGATGGTCGAGGCGGCAAGCGGTATGAAGCTCGACCGCTACATGAAGGACAATCTGTTCGATCCGCTGCGGATGACCGACACCGCCTTCAAGATCGGGCCGGCGATGCGGCCGCGCAAGGCGGCCGTGTATGTCAGGAACGAGGGGGGTGGCTTCACCGCCACGGACCACGAACTCAACCAGGCGCCCGAAGTGTTCATGGGGGGCGGTGCGCTCTATTCGACGATCGGCGACTATCTCCGCTTCGCCCGCATGATCATGGCCCACGGCACCCTCGATGGCGTGCGGGTGCTGAATCCGGAGACGGTGGCGCTGCTGTCGCAGAACGCCATGGGCGACGTTTCCTGCCGGCCGCTCAAGAGCCAGATCCCCGGCCGCAGCACCGATATGAACTTCGTCGACGGCATGAAGTGGGGTCTCACCTTCATGATCAACCCACATGACTTTCCCGGACGGCGCGCGGCCGGAAGCCTGTCATGGGGTGGGCTCGCCAACAGCTACTACTGGATCGATCCGGTGAAGAAGGTCACGGGCGTGTGGGCAACGCAGCTATTGCCATTCTACGACGCCCGGGCCGTCGCGCGCTTCGAGGACTTCGAGCGCGGCGTCTACGCCGCGCTCTGAGGGCCACGCTCTGAAGTTGGCGCCTATTTGCGCGCCTTGGCCGGCGCCTGCCGGCCGAGCCAGCCACGGTACTGCAGGTAGGAAGCCCCAAGGGCGAGGCCGAAGCCGCCGAACGAGAGGCAGACCAGGATCAGGTAATAAAACTCGCTCTTCGTCATCGGACGCTCCGTTGGAAACGAAACAAGGGTGACCGATCGTCGGGCGGCTGCGTTGACCTAGGTCAATTTTAGTGAAAATCGCGCGAAGCGATCTTGATTTTCGGCCGGTCGAGCGCCGCCGGAACCGCGCGGCTCGAGCGGTGGCGCGTGGCGTTGGCCTCGGGCACCGCCACGCGGCGGTCGCCCGGGTCGCTGCGGACTTCGTCGCCGCGGCCGTTGGTCAGGCGGAAGGTCTCGTCGATCTCGGCGATGCGGTCGAGGTCGGTCGACCAGTCCCAGAGCTGCTCGGCGACGAGGTGGATCACATAAAGCCCCTCGCGCTGGATGCGGCCCTTCACGCCCAGCAGGCGCGATCCCATGACGATGCGGCGGTGCGCCTCGAAGACCTTGGGCCAGACCACGAGATTGGCGATG
>JAUXST010000914.1 GCA_030679805.1 Reyranella sp.
GGCATAGTCGATCAGCGACTTGCCCTCGGCGCGCTGGTGGTACTTGTTCACCGCGTCACGCAGCGGCTGGCCTTTGTTCTGGTAGGCGAAGGGGATGATGGTCGTGGTGCCGCCGGCCGCCGCCGCCCGGCTGCCGCTCTCGAAATCGTCGCAGAAGAC
This sequence comes from Reyranella sp., assembly GCA_030679805.1. Classification (GTDB taxonomy): domain Bacteria; phylum Pseudomonadota; class Alphaproteobacteria; order Reyranellales; family Reyranellaceae; genus Reyranella. The sequence continues at coordinate 160 of JAUXST010000914.1, forward strand.
CGAGCCGTCGGCCGTGTCCTGGTCGAAATGGACGTGGGCGTCGATGCCGCCGGGCACCGAGATAAGACCCGTGGCGTCGATCTCGAGCCGGCCGCGGTCGAGCCGCTCGCCCAGCGCCACCACCCGGCCGCCGGAGACGCCGATATCGCCCTTCACGACGTCTGAAGCCGTGGCGATGGTCGTGTTGCGGATGACGAGATCGTACTCGGCCATGTTTTCCTCCCTGGCGCGGGGGTTGCAAGTCCCATGCCGCCCATTCCCCGCCTAGACCGGGAAAGCCCCGAGGTCCACACTGTTACAAAGCTGCGAAGGGAGACAGGATGAAACGCTGGATCGGACCGCTGGTCACCCTGCTGGCGGGGGCCCTGCTGCCTCTGCAGGCCGAGGCGCAGACCGAGATCAAGCCCGCCGTGGTCTACAGCACAGGCGGAAAATTCGACAAATCCTTCAACGAGGGCGTGAGCGCGGGCGCGGAGAAATTCAAGAAGGAAACCAACATCGCCGTTGCCGAGTTCGAGCCCAGCAACGAGACGCAGTTCGAGCAGGCGCTGCGGCGGTTCGCCCAGCGCGGCCAGGACCCCATCATCGCCGTCGGCTTCTCGCAGGCCGTGGCACTGGAGAAGATCGCCAAGGAATTCCCCAAGACCCGCTTCACCATCATCGACAGCGTGGTCGCCTTGCCCAACGTGCAGTCGGTGGTGTTCAAGGAGCAGGAAGGCTCGTTCCTGGTGGGCGTGCTGGCGGCGCTGGCTTCCAAGACCGGCAAGATCGGCTTCGTCGGCGGCATGGACATCCCGCTCGTCCGCAAGTTCCAGTGCGGCTTCGAGCAGGGCATCAAGTACGCCAATCCCAAGGCCGAGCTGATCACCAACATGACCGGTACGACGCCTGCGGCCTGGAACGATCCCAGCCGCGGCGCCGAACTCGCCAAGGGCCAGTTCGATCGCGGCGTCGACGTCGTCTATGCCGCCGCGGGCTCGACCGGCATCGGCATCCTGCAGGCCGCCAAGGACCGCGGGAAGCTCGGCATCGGCGTCGATTCCAACCAGAACCACCTGCATCCCGGCACGATGCTGACCTCGATGCTGAAGCGCGTCGATCTCGCCACCTACAACAGCTTCAAGGCGGCGCAGACAGGCACGTGGAAGGGCGGCGTCCAGGTGCTGGGCCTCAAGGACGGCGGCGTCGACTGGGCGCTCGACAAGGACAACGAGAAGCTGATCACGCCCGAGATGAAGGCCAAGGTCGACGCCGCCAAGGCCGGCATCGTCTCGGGCAAGATCGTCGTCCACGACTATATGAGCAACAATTCGTGCAAGCCCTGACGCCTGCGGCAGCGGCCATCGAGCTGCGCGGGATCGACAAGTCGTTTGGGGTCGTTCATGCCGTTCGCGGCGTGTCGCTCAGGATCGAACCGGGGACGATCACCGGCATCGTGGGTGAAAACGGTGCCGGCAAATCGACCCTGATGAGCATTCTCTACGGGCTCTACCGCGCCGATGCGGGCGAGATATGGGTCGGCGGCCAGCCGGTCGAGATGACGAGTCCGCGCGACGCCATCGCCCACGGCATCGGCATGGTGCACCAGCACTTCATGCTGATCGACACCTTCACCGTGCTCGAGAACCTGGTGCTGGGTGCCGAGGGCGGACTGCTGCTGGCCGGAGGCCTGGCGGCCGCACGGGCCGAGCTGGCGCGGCTGGCGCGCGACTACGGGCTCTCGGTCGATCCCGATGCCCGCGTCGCCGATCTCTCGGTCGGCGAGCAGCAGCGCGTGGAAATCCTGAAGGTGCTGTTCCGCGGCGCGCGGATCCTGATCCTGGATGAGCCGAGCGCGGTGCTGACGCCGCAGGAGACCGATCGCCTGTTCGACATCCTGCGGACCCTGAAGGA
>JAUXST010000930.1 GCA_030679805.1 Reyranella sp.
GGATCGCAGGGCGTGGTGCCCATCACCCCGGGGGTCGAGACCTCCAGGATCTCCATCGCCTCGGAGGTGCGGATCTCGTTGTGGCGCAGATAGCCCGGGATGAAGAGCGAGTCGCCCTCCTCCACCCTCAGCGTGCGGCCGTCCTCGAACTCCAGGTCGACCCAGCCCTTGATCATGTAGATGAACTGGCCGTCGCACTCATGATAGTGCCAGCCCGTCGGCCGGCTCATGCCCTGGCTCGAACTCATCACCTGGGCGCGTAGCGCGCCGGCGCTGGCATCGGTGACGCCGAGGTCGCGATACTTGAAGAAGTCGCGGCGGCCCTTGACCAGCACGGGCGCGCTGGCTTGGGCGTGAGCAACCTTCTGGCTCGACATCGTCTTGGGCGGCTTGATCTGGGGTGGCTTGATCTGGGGTGGCTTCTTGGCAGCGGTGACGGACGGCATTGTTTCCTCCATCTTGTGGCAGTTATTAATAGTGGTCGTGCGTATCGGTCGGTTCAACCGGAATTACAGGTTCGGGAGGGAACATGACGAGCATCACCGTTGCGAAGTTCAAGGACGTCGCCGGAGGCCTGCAGGCCGGCCAGTTCGCCGTGGGTGAGCGCGTCGAGATCGAGGGCCTGTCGGATCTCGATCCGATCTACAAGGCGCTGCTCGACCGGCCGATCACCGTCACCCTCGGCCTGATCACACCGGATGGCCGGATCGGCATGACGCCGATGTGGTTCGACTACGAGGGCGACCAGGTGCTGGTGAACACCGCGTCGCACCGCGCCAAGTGCGGCTGGATCCGCAAAAGCCCGAAATTCACGATCCTGATCGTCAATCCCGACAACGCCTACCACTGGGTCCAGCTCAAGTGCTCGGTGGCGCGCGAGGAACTCGAAGCGGCGCCCGGCGGCGAGCGCGTCACCAAGCAGCTCGACAAGATCTGGACGAAGTACACCGGCAACCCGCCGCCCTATGGATTGCGCGATCCCGCCATCGACGAGAAGCGCGTGCTGTTCGTCTGCAACGTCGACCGCATCGCCACATTCGGCAAGCCGTGAGCCCGGCCGTCCGCGGCTCGACGGATGCTGCGAAGGGCTTCCGACACTGAAGGCACCCGAAAGACAGGAGAGCGGCATGGTCCAGCGCATTCGCCGGGTCGTTACCGGGCACGACCGGAACGGCAAGTCTGTCTTCATCGCCGACGGCAAGGCGCCCAACGTTCTCGAGATGAAATCGATGCCCGGCGTCGCCCTGACCAACCTGTGGAGCACGACGACGTCGCCGGCCTCCAACCGCGGCACCAAGGACGCGGCGACGGGAAAGATCAGGCTCGAACCGCCGGCGAACGGCACCATCCTTCGCATCGTCGAAATTCCGCCCGATACCGCGTGGCGCAAGACCGCCAATGCCAGGGCGGCTTTCGCCTCGATCGGCGCCGGAGCCGCACCGGATCGCGCGTCGAGCGATCCGATGATGCACACCACGGCGACCGTCGATTACATCATCGTGCTGAAGGGCGAGATCTACGCGGTCCTGGACAAGGGCGAGAAGCTCCTGAAACAGGGCGACGTCCTGATCCAGAGAGGCACCAATCACTCCTGGAGCGTGCGGACAAAGAAGCCCTGCGTGATCGCCGCCGTCCTGATCGGCGCGGAACCCGCGGGCCGCGCACGCCGTAAGAGACGTCGGCAAGCCGTGAGGGCCTAGCTGGGCGCGCGCCACTGGAGAGCTTGTGAATTTATGCCAGTGGTCGAAAGCTCCGACTCGTTCTCTGCCTCAAAGATCCCTCACTGCGTTCGGGATGACAGCTCTTCTTGAACTGGCGCATAGCGTCCAAACCAGAAAAATGTCATCCCGAACGCAGTG
>JAUXST010000931.1 GCA_030679805.1 Reyranella sp.
CTCGCGGGCTGACTTCAGATTGCAGATCACAAGGCGGGCATCGTCGACCCAGGCGTCGGAGTAGACGAAGCCCTTTCCGAACGACGGTTTTAGCCCGGCACCGTACTTCGAGGCCGGCAGATCCACGGCCTGGGACTTCGGCAGGGTCATGTGCCAGTCGAGGTGATCGTAAAGAAAGAGGCCGAGCCGCAGCATCCAGCGTGGCCTGAGATGGGGCTCGTGCGGCAGCACGAAACGCATCGGAAAGGCCAGATGCGGCGCCTTGGCCAGCAGGACCTCGCGCTCCATCAGCGCTTCGCGCACCAGCCGGAACTCGTAGTGCTCAAGATAGCGCAGGCCACCATGGATCAGCTTGGTCGAAGCCGAGGAGGTGGCGCTGGCGAAATCGTTCATTTCGCAGAGCCCGACCTTGAGCGCCCGGCCCGCCGCGTCGCAGGCGATGCCTGCGCCGTTGATCCCGCCGCCGACCACGAACAAGTCGAGCGGCGCTTCCTCCCTACCATTCATGCCCGCTCGTATAGCGGGGGCGGGCTCCGGAGGCGAGGCGCTGCTTGACCGGATTGCAGGGTGTGCGCACAAGCGACCTATGGGTCTGTTGCTCAAGCTCGCGCTCCTCGGGGTGGCGCTCTACGCCGCGTGGAAAACCCTGTCCCGGTGGAAAGGTCTCTACGACCGGTTCGTCGGCCCGCCGCCGAAGCCGCAGATGCCGGAAAGGCCCGCTGCGCCGCCGCCGGCGCCCCCGACCGCCGCTGCCCGCCAGCCGGTGATCGAGGAAACCGTGCCCTGCAGGGTCTGCGGTGCCTATCTTTCGAGCGGTGCCACAAAATGCAGCCGGCCGGATTGCCCCCTGCCATAAGGCCGCAGTGGGCCGCCAGCGCGCTTGACCAGGGTGGGGGGGTGCACCTATTTTGCCGCACCGCAAAAACAGCCTTAAGTCGCGGAAACAAAAGGCCTTCTTGAGCCTCGGGGAAAATCAGGTGTCCGACCTTTCACCGGCCCCTTCACGTTCCAAGGGGGCCAAGCCGACGTGCTTCCAGGAACTCATCCTCACCCTGCAGGACTACTGGGCCGCGCAGGGCTGCCTGATCCTGCAGCCGTACGATATGGAAATGGGCGCCGGCACGTTCCACACGGCGACGACGCTGCGCGCACTGGGGCCGAAGCCTTGGTATGCGGCCTATGTGCAGCCATGTCGTCGGCCTTCGGACGGCCGCTATGGCGAGAATCCCAACCGGCTGCAGCACTACTATCAGTTCCAGGCGATTCTAAAACCGTCGCCGCCCGACATCCTCGAACGCTATCTGGGCTCGCTGGAGGCGATCGGCATCGACACCGGCCTGCACGATATCCGCTTTGTCGAGGACGACTGGGAAAGCCCGACGCTCGGCGCCTGGGGTCTCGGCTGGGAGGTCTGGTGTGACGGCATGGAGATCACCCAGTTCACCTATTTCCAGCAGGTGGGCGGCATCGAGGTCGACCTGGTGGCGGGCGAGATCACCTACGGACTCGAGCGGCTCGCCATGTATCTCTTCGACAAGAAGACGGTCTACGAGCTGCCGTACAACTCGGCCTCGTCCGAGGTGCCGCTCACATACGGCGACGTGTTCCTGCAGAACGAGCAGGAGCAGTCGACCTACAATTTCGAGCATGCCGACACCGAGATGCTGTTCCGGCATTTCGCCGACGCCGAGAAGGAATGCGGCCGGCTGATCGAAAAGAAGCTACCGCTGCCGGCCTACGACCTGTGTATCAAGGCGAGCCATGCCTTCAACATGCTCGACGCGCGCGGCGTGATCAGCGTGACCGAGCGGCAGAGTTTCATCCTGCGCGTGCGCGATCTCGCCAAGGCATGCTGCGAGGCGTGGCTGACAACACAGACAGCGAAAGCCGCCTGACATGGCCGAGCTTCTCCTCGAGCTCCTCTCCGAAGAGATTCCGGCGCGCATGCAGGCGCGTGCGGCTGACGATCTCAAGCGTCTGGTCTGCGACGGCCTGAAGGCCGCGGGACTTACGTTCACCGACGCGCGCGCCTTCGCCACGCCGCGCCGGCTAGCGCTGGTCGTCGACGGCCTGCCCGTCGCGCGCGAGGATGTGAGCGACGAACGACGCGGGCCGCGGATCGGCGCCCCCGATCAGGCGATCCAGGGTTTCCTGAAGGGCGCGGGCCTCGCCTCGCTCGACGAGGCGGAGAAACGCGAGACCGGCAAGGGCGAGTTCTGGTTTGCCATCGTGACCAAGAAGGGCGGGCCGACCGCCGAGGCGCTGCCGGAACTCATTGATGCCGCGCTAAAAGCGTTGCCTTGGCCCAAGTCGATGAAATGGGGCAGCGGCACGATGCAGTGGGTGCGCCCACTGCAGTCGATCGTGGCGCTGTTCGACGACAAGGTGTTGGCCGGTGAAGTCGCGCCGGGCGGGCAGATGGCGCCGATCAAGTTCGGCGACGCCACGCGCGGGCATCGCTTTCTGTCCAAGGGCGCGATCAGGGTGACGGGCTTCGCCGACTACACCGCCAAACTCCGGGCGGCGCACGTCATGCTCGATGTGGCCGAGCGCAAGAGGATCATTCTCGAAGGCGCGGAAAAGCTCTGCGCCGGTGCGCAGGTGACGCTGAGGGTCGACGAAGGTCTCCTCGATGAAGTGGCGGGCCTGGTCGAGTGGCCGGTGCCGCTGCTCGGCACCATCGATGCCGCGTTCATGGACGTGCCGCCGGAAGTGCTGATCGTGTCGATGAAGACCCACCAGCGCTACTTCGCGACCACCACGCAGGACGGCTTGCTGGCCAACCGCTTCGTCGTGGTGGCGAACAACGTGACGCGCGATGGCGGCGCCACCGTCGTCGATGGCAACGAGCGCGTGCTGCGCGCCAGGCTCTCCGACGCCAAGTTCTTCTGGGATCAGGATCGCAAGGTACGATTGGAAGACCGGCTGCCGGCCCTGAAGAACATCGTCTTCCATGCCAAGCTCGGCACCCAGGCCGAGCGCGTCGGGCGCCTTGCCAAGCTCGCAGTCGAGATCGCGGGCCATGTGCCGGGCGCCGATCGCGGCCTCGTCGAACAGGCGGCGCTGCTCTGCAAGGCCGACCTGGTGACCGGCATGGTGGGCGAATTTCCCGAGCTGCAGGGGATCATCGGCCGCTACTATGCGCTGAGCGAGGAATTGCCGATGGCGGTGGCCGATGCGATCGGTGACCACTATGCGCCGGCCGGCCCGAACGACCGCTGCCCGGACGCACCGGTGTCGATCGCCGTGGCACTGGCTGACAAGCTCGATGCGCTGGTGAGTTTCTGGTCGATCGGCGAGAAGCCGACCGGTTCGCGCGATCCCTTTGCGCTGCGGCGGGCGGCACTGGGCGTCATCCGCATGGTGGTCGAGAACAAGATCCGCCTGCCGCTGCGAAACTTCTTCAAGGCCGACGATCTGATGGCCTTCTTCGCCGAGCGACTGAAAGTGCAGATGCGCGAGAAGGGCGTGCGCCATGATGTGGTCGATGCCGTATTCGCACTGGGCAATGAGGACGATCTTGTGCGTCTGTTGGCGCGTGTCGAGGCGTTGCAGTCGTTTCTCGGCAGCGACGCCGGCAAGAATTTGCTCACCGCCTACGGTCGCGCCGCCAACATCGTTCGCGCCGAGGAGAAGAAGGACAAGGGGCTGGCGGCCAGGATCGCCGGTGCGCCTGACGTCGTACTGCTGGAACAAATCGAAGAGAAAGCCGTTGTCTCCGCCTTGGCCGACGTCGAGCGTACCAAGGGGCCGGCATTGAAGGCGGAGGACTTTGCCGGCGCGATGGCGGCGCTCGCGGTTCTGCGTGCGCCGATCGATGCTTACTTCGAAAAGGTCACAGTGAACGTCACGGATAGGCCTGAATTGCGCCTGAACAGGCTTAAATTACTCAACCAGATTCGCGTGACCATGGATTCGGTGGCGGATTTTTCGAAGATCGAGGGCTGAGAATGGCCAAGTGGGTCTACAGTTTCGGGGATGGCAAGGCCGAGGGCCGCGCCGAGATGCGCAACCTGCTGGGTGGCAAGGGCGCCAACCTGGCGGAGATGTCGAGCCTCGGCCTGCCGGTGCCGCCGGGCTTCACCATCACGACCGAGGTCTGCAACTGGCATCATGCCAACAACAGCGCCTATCCGCCCGAGTTGAATGACGAGGTCGAGGCCGGACTTGTGTCGGTCGAGAAGATCCTGGGTGCCAAGTTCGGTGACCCCAACAACCCATTGCTGGTCTCGGTCCGCTCCGGCGCGCGCGCCTCGATGCCCGGCATGATGGACACGGTGCTCAACCTCGGCCTCAACGACCGCACGGTGCTGGGGCTCGGCAAGTCATCGGGCGACGAGCGCTTCGCCTACGACAGCTACCGCCGCTTCATCCAGATGTACTCGAACGTCGTGCTCGATGTCGGGCACCACTATTTCGAGGAGGCGCTGGAGCTCAAGAAGGAGGACCTCGGCGTCCATATGGATACCGACCTCAAGGCCGACGACTGGCGCGCCATCGTGGCCGAGTACAAGAAGATCGTGGAGAAGCGCACCGGCAGGCCGTTCCCGCAGGAGCCGCGCGAGCAGCTCTGGGGCGCGGTCGGCGCGGTGTTCAACTCGTGGATGAACCAGCGCGCCATCACCTACCGCCGCCTGCATGCGATTCCGGAAAGCTGGGGCACCGCCGTCAACGTGCAGGCCATGGTGTTCGGCAACATGGGCGAGGATTGCGCCACCGGCGTCGCCTTCACGCGCGACCCCTCGACCGGCGCCAACCTGTTCTACGGCGAATATCTCGTGAACGCCCAGGGCGAGGACGTGGTGGCCGGCATCCGCACGCCGCAGCACCTCACCGTGCAAGGCAAGCTGGCGCAGAAGTCCGACGCGCCGGCGATGGAAGAGGTGATGCCGGAGGTCTTCGGCCAGCTCGACGCCATCCGCCACAAGCTCGAAGCGCACTACTGCGACATGCAGGATATCGAGTTCACCGTGCAGCGCGGCAAGCTCTACATGCTGCAGACGCGCAACGGCAAGCGCACGGCGAAGGCCGCGCTGAAGATCGCCGTCGACATGGTGCGCGACGGGCTGATCGACAAGAAGGAGGCCGTGGCGCGCGTCGTGCCGGCCTCGCTCGACCAGCTCCTGCATCCTACGCTCGATCCCAAGGCACCCCGCAAGGTGATCGCCAAGGGCCTGCCGGCATCGCCTGGTGCGGCCTCGGGCAAGATCGTGTTCACCGCCGACGAGGCGGAGAAGCTGGCGCGCGCCGGCGAGAAGGTCATCCTGGTGCGCCGCGAGACCAGCCCGGAGGATATCCACGGCATGAACGCGGCCGAAGGCATCCTGACCTCGACCGGCGGCATGACCAGCCACGCAGCCGTCGTGGCGCGCGGCATGGGCAAGCCCTGCATCGCGGGCGCGGGCGACGTGCGCATCGATGCGGCTGCCGGTACGCTCAGCGTCCGCGGCACGGTCGTGAAGGCAGGCGACTTCCTCACCCTCGACGGCACCACCGGCGAGATCATGCTGGGTGTCGTGCCGACGGTTCAGCCCGAGCTCAGCGGCGACTTCGCCGAGCTGATGGCTTGGGCCGACGAGTTCCGCACGCTCGGCATCCGGGCCAACGCCGAGACGCCGCTCGACGCGGGCCAGGCGCGCAAGTTCGGCGCCGAGGGCATCGGCCTCTGCCGCACCGAGCACATGTTCTTCGAGGGCGACCGGATCGCGGCGGTCCGCGAGATGATCCTGGCCGACGACGAGAAGGCCCGGCGCATCGCGCTTGCCAAGATTCAGCCGATGCAACGCCAGGATTTCGTCGGCCTGTTCGAGATCATGGCCGGGCTTCCCGTCACGATCCGCCTGCTCGATCCGCCGCTGCACGAATTCCTGCCCAAGACGCAGGCCGACATGGAGCAGGTGGCCAAGGACGTGGGCGTCTCGGTGGCCGAGATCGAGGCGCGAGCGAACAAGCTGCACGAGTTCAATCCCATGCTCGGCCACCGCGGCGTGCGGCTCGGCATCTCCTATCCCGAGATCTACGAAATGCAGGCCCGCGCCATCTTCGAGGCCGTGGCCGAGGTCCAGAAGAAGCACGGCAAGACGGTGATTCCCGAGATCATGATCCCGCTGGTCGCGACCCGGAAGGAACTCGACCTGATGAAGGTCGTGATCGACCAGGTGGCGTCCGAGGTCAGTCAGCTCTCCGGCCAGAAGCTGGAATACCTGATCGGCACCATGATCGAGCTGCCACGCGCCGCGCTGCGGGCGGGAGACATCGCCGAATCGGCCGAATTCTTCAGCTTCGGCACCAACGATCTCACCCAGACCACGTTCGGCCTGAGCCGTGACGATTCGGCATCCTTCCTCGAGAAGTACCAGCAGCGTGGCATCTTCGAACACGATCCCTTCGCCTCGCTCGACATCGAAGGCGTCGGCGAACTGATCGAGATCGCCGCCGAACGTGGTCGCAAGGTCCGCCCTGGCCTCAAGCTCGGCATCTGCGGCGAGCACGGCGGCGATCCGGCCTCGGTGTTCTTCTGCCACAAGGCCGGCCTCGATTACGTCTCGTGCTCGCCCTACCGCGTGCCGATCGCGCGGCTCGCCGCGGCCCAGGCAGCCCTGGGCGGTCCGCTCAAGACGGAATGACGCTGCAGGCGCTCCGTGACGGCGGCAAGCGGGCGCTGGCCGCGGCGCTGGCCGCCCTGGAGCGCGATCCCGACAATGCCGCGACCCAGGCGCTGCTCGACGCGGCCTGGCGCCAGCCGCGCGCGCACGTCGTCGGCATCACCGGGCCGCCTGGCGTCGGAAAATCCTCGCTCTGCGCGGCGCTGGTCTCGGCCTGGCGGAAGGACGGCAAGAGCGTCGGCGTCATCGCCATCGATCCTTCATCGAAGGCCAGCGGCGGCGCGCTGCTGGGTGATCGCGTCCGCATCGTCCATGACTCGCCTCAAGCCGGAGGCGACGATGGCGTCTTCGTGCGCTCGATGGCGGCGCGCGACCGGCTGGGCGGGCTCGCCGGCCAGACCGTGGCCGCGATGGTGCTGATGCGCGCCCTGTTCGATCGCGTGCTGATCGAGACCGTGGGCGTCGGCCAGTCGGAGACCGACATCGCGGGCGTGGCCGACACGGTCGTGTTCTGCGTTCAGCCGGGCTCGGGCGATTCGCTGCAGTTCATGAAGGCCGGGATCGTCGAAATCCCGCACCTGATCGTCGTCACCAAGGCCGATCTCGGCGGTGCGGCGGAGCGGGCGCGGGCCGACGTTGCGGGGGCACTGTCGCTCGCCGTCACGGGCGAGGCCGACTGGCAATTGAAGGCACTGGCGGTGTCCGCGCGCAGCGGCGCCGGCCTTGACGGGCTGCTGGAGGCCCTCGAAGCGCATCGCCGGCATCTGGCCGCCGAGGGGCGGCTCGCGATCGCCCGCCACCGCCAAGGCGAAGGCTGGATCGCCGAGTCGTTGCGCGAACTGTTCGGGCGCAACGGTATTGCCAGGTTGGGCCGCCTCGGCTTCGATCTCGCCTTGGCCCCGGGTGGCCAGCCGTTCGAGCGGCTGCGCGTCCTTAGCAGGGTTCTGGAGGAGACAACGTGAGCCACCCAACCGACGGAAGCTGCATCTTCTGTAAGATCGTCGCGGGGCAGATCCCTTGCTTCAAGCTGCTCGAGGACGAGACGACGATCGCCTTCATGGACATCAACCCCGTCAATCCAGGCCATGCGCTGGCCGTCGCCAAGGGCCATTGGCCGACGGTCGACGTCATTCCAGCGGAGGCGCTGGCGGCCGTCGCCAGGACCGCACAGCGTCTCGCCAAGGCGGTGATCGGCGAATTGAAGCCGGACGGCGTTAACCTGCTGCAGGCCAATGGCGTCGGGGCGGGACAGAGCGTGCCGCACCTCCACATCCACGTCATGCCGCGCTGCCCGAACGACCAGGTGGCGCTCAACTGGGACTACAAGCCCGGTGACAAGGCTGAAATCGAGGCGATCTGGAAACGGCTGAAGGCGGCATTATAGATCGGCAACGGTCCTGCTCAGGAAGCGACCTTGATCAGGAAGCGACGAGGGCGACGCGTTGCGGCGTGAGGCTGAACCATTCGCGTTCGTCCTGGCGGAACCGCTCGCGTACGTAGTCGATCACCGTGCGGATGCGGGCGCCCTTGTTGGTTTCCTCATGCGAGACCAGCCAGACGTCGCGGGTGATGTTGAGGTCGATCGGCGCCCGTATGATGTTCAACTGCTTCACGATGTAGTCGGGGAAAACCGACACGCCATAGCCGACCTTGACAGCTTCGAGCGCCGCGTAAGACGAGTTCGTCCGCAGCACGATCGACGTGCTGCGTTCGACGACTTCGCTCCACACCTTCATGACGGGCAGGCTGTGCAGGGTCGTATGGTCGACGATGTGGTGTTCGGTGAGGTCCTCGAGCCGTTGCGGCAGGCCGTACTGCTCGACATAGGAGGGCGCGGCGAAGATCGACATGTTGAACTGGCCGACGCGAGCGGCCACGAGCTGGTTGGAAGTCGGGCGGAAATAGCGAATGGCGAGGTCGGCCTGCCGGGTGGCGAGGTCGAGCACCTGATCGCTCACGATCACCTGAACGACGATGTCGGCGTGAAGCCGGCGCAGTTCGGACAGGCGCGGAACCAGCCAGGTTGCAGCCAGTCCCTCGGTGGCGGCCACGCGGACGATGCCGGCCATCTCGCGGTCCAGGCCGGCGAGATGCCGCTCGATCGACGTGGCGTTCGACATCATCGATTCCGCCTGCATGAGCACGCCGCGGGCAGCCGGCGTCACCTCCATGCCATGACGGTGGCGATCGAACAGTTTGGCGCCCAGGCGGCGTTCCAGTGCCTGAATGCGTCGACCGACCGTCGTTTGCTTGGTATTGAGCTGGGTGGCGGCCGCGCTGAAGCTGCCGGTTTTTGCAACCGCCAGGAAAAAGCGCACGTCGTCCCAGTCGCCGAGAATATTGGGCGCCTTGTTCTTGCGTGAGGGAGTCGCGGCCATCGTGACAATCGATACAATAAGGGTGTCGGCCCAAAGTTTACTTGGAAGGGGCCTCGTGGTTTATCTTAGTTCATTGCCAATAAAGCGTCGTTTTCTGACCCAATCATAATGTATTAGACGGCTTTTTTCATCGGCCGTATAGGGCCTAGGCACCACATATTTAGCTCTCGCATTCGTTAGTCAATCTATCTGTTGTGGATATCCCGATTGACGCTTCGAGAACGGGCTAGGGTGCTTCTGTGGCCGCGATTGGCTCGGACGGAAAGACAACCAAGCTGTCGATAACCATCGACAGACTCGGCCGCTACGTGCGCAGTCCCTCGACGCGCATGGCGGCATTCGTCGGCCTCCTTTCCTATTTGAGTTATGCGTACGCGCATACCAGTTGGGCTAACCCCGCTCTGATCGGCGTGTCAGTCTTCGTTGGGTTGTTCCTCCCGAGCTACGCCAAACTCAGCAACAAGGCCGAACTGTGGGCCAACAACCGGTTCGGGTTCGTGACGGGTGGCCGGCTGGGGCGATTCTTCCCGCAGTATTTGTTCAACTTGGCAGTGTTCTGGATCATGCAATGGGGGGGAGCCCTGAACCTCGCGGGGTTGGCGTCGGTGGGCGGCATTGCTTCGGCCGCGCTCATCACGACGCTCGCGTCCCAGGGGACCCAGTATCTTGGTCTCTACCTTGTCCAGCGTGGCGTCGGTGACGCCAACCGCAACGTCCTGATCGGCGTGTCGATCAATCTGGTCCTGGCGGCACTCGGCACCGCCGGCATCCCCGGGGCCCGCGAAGCGTTCCTGATCACCGGCTTCGGGCTGGGCGGGCTGCTCTTCGGAGTCGGCCTGTTGTCGGACATCCGCTCGGTGGCGGCGCCCAGGGGGGGCATCGGGTTGTTTTTCGGCACCTTCAACCCGTTCCACAACACGCATCTCGATATCCTGCGGCGCGCGATCAGCCAGCGTGGCCTCGACAAGATCATCATCCATCCGACGTTGATTCCGCGCATTCACGCCGATGCCCTCCGCAAGGGCGAATTGCGCGTCGCGCGCCTGGAAAACGGCTTCCAGATCTATGAGACGACCGACAAGGCCGACGTCAACGTCGACTACTTTCCGGCTGGCCGGATGTTCCTGCCCCCCGAGACACGCAAGGCGCTGATCGAGCTTGCCGTTGCCGAGGGCGGTATGGGCGACAAGGTGGAAGTCGCGTTCTACCCGGAGACCTACAACAGCAAGGGTTTCCAGGGCGTGATCGGCGAAGTGAAGAGGCGGCACCCCGGCGTTCGCCTGCACGCCCTGCACGGCACGGATATCGGCGGCATGACGGTGCGTCAGATCTGCGACGAGTGCGGCTGGATCTATCCATGGCGCATCCTGCGACGCGACAGCGTATCGGCGACGGCCATCCGGCGCGGCGCCAAAGGCATGACGTCGGCCGTGGTGACCGACGTGCTTGCGCAATTGACAGCGAATCTTCCGGTGGTGACGGCTGGGGGCCGCCGTTTCCGGAACGACAACGGAGTACTGACCGAGGGGGACTAAATATGGCCGTACCACAGATCGCCGGGATATCGAATCAGCCCGTCGTGACCATCAAACTTGCGTCGACGTCGGACGAACTCATGCAGTGCTATGCACTCCGCGCCGCGGTGTACATGGGTGAGCAGCATTGCCCTTACTGGGAGGAGTTCGACGGCAACGACTATACCGCCAGCCACCTCGTGCTCTATGTCGACGGCGAGCCGGCGGCAGCCATGCGCCTGCGCTGGTTCGCGTCGTTCGCCAAGTTCGAACGGGCTGTGATCCTCAAGCGCTACCGTTCGATGAGTCTGTTCATGCCCTTCGTGGAGTGGGCCAAGGATTTCGCCCGCAAGAAGGGCTATGCGAAGGCGTATCTGCACTCCCAGCACCGTTTGTGGAAGATCATGGAGCGCGGCGGCTTCCGGAAGGTCGACGACCGGGTATTCCACTTCTCGGACCACGAGTACGGCGCCTTCGTCTGCGATCTGACGTCGCCGGACTGCGAGGTTCCGACCATCTTCACGGACCCGATGCTTCTGAACCGGCCCGAGGATCGGCTCGATATGCCGGGGGTTCTCGAGCAGTCGATGGAGCGCGGCGCAAGCAATCCGCACGCTGGCTGGAATGACGATCGTCGGGCGAACTGAGAGGGGGACGACATGAATATTCTTTCACAATCGATCAACGGCGAGGCTGTCACCACGAAGCTCGCCATGAGGATGGAGGACTCGCTGCAGGCCTTCGCCGTGCGGGCCGCCTGCTTCATGGGCGAACTGGATGTGCCGTTTTCGGAGGAGTTCGACGGCCATGACTTCGGCGCCACCCATGTCATCGCCTATGTCGGCGAGGAGCCGGCCGGCGCCGTCCGCGTCCGCTGGTTTCAGTCGTTCGCCATGCCCGAGCGGTTGGCGGTCATCCAGCGCTACCGCGGCCACAGCATCGGGCAGGTGCTGCTCGAACGGTGCCGCAAGCTGGCCGAAGGCCGCGGCTGCAACATGCTTTACGTCCAGGCGCTGCCGGGCGACGTGAGCTATTGGGAAAAATTGGGCTGGCGCCGCCTGGTGCCCGAAGAGGCGGGTTCGGGCGCCAAGCGGATCGTGGCCATGATCAAGGCGGTCGATCCGAGCAAGCCGTTGCCCGAGGTCGAAGCGCCCGAATCGGTCGTGCTGCGGCCCGAACCGCAACTCGATTCTTCCGGCCGACCCTTGGGCAGCGCTTCGAACTGATCGGCCGGGGCGGAGGACCCGCGCGCTCTACCGGTGCTTCGGGTCGAGCGCGTCGCGCAGGCCGTCGCCCAGCAGGTTGAACGACAGGACCGCCAGGAAGATCGCGAATCCCGGCCAGAACGCCATCCACGGCGCCTGGGCGATGAAGCGCTGGGCCGAGTTCAGCATGCTGCCCCAGGACGGCGCCGGCGGCTGCTGGCCAAGCCCGAGGAACGACAGCGCCGCCTCGGCGATGATGGCGCCGGCGATGGCGAGCGAGGCCTGCACCAGCAGCGGCGAGACGATGTTGGGCAGGATATGGCGGAGCGCGATGCGCAGGCGCGGATTGCCGACGGCGCGTGCGGCCTCGACATAGTCCTCGACCTTGGCGGCCAGCGTCTGGCCGCGCGTCAGGCGCACGAAGACCGGCGTCGCAGTGACGCCGATGGCGATCATGGCGTTGGAGAGGCTGGGACCCAGGAACGCCGCCAGCGTGATGGCCAGGATCAGGAACGGGATGGCCAGCATCGCGTCGACCATTCGCGAGATCACCCCGTCGATCCAGCCGCCGGCGTAGCCCGCCAGCAGGCCGAGCGGCACGCCGAGCCCGACGGCGATACCGACCGACACCAGGCCGGCGCTGAGCGAGGCGCGGGCGCCGAAGATGATGCGGCTCAGCACGTCGCGGCCGACTTCGTCGGTGCCCAGCCAATGCGCCCAGGTCGGCGGCTTGCGCACCGCGCTCCAACTCGTGGCCGTGGGATCGTAGGGTGCGATCAGCGGGGCGAAGACGGCCACCAAGACGAACAGCACCACGACGACGAGGCCCGCCATGGCGCCCTTGCGGCGCTTGAGCCGTCGCCAGGCGCGGGCCCAGGGATTTTCCTCGCGGGAGCCGGATGTGACGGTGGGGCTGTCGAGGGCGGCAGCGGTCATGGTCGTCAGCCCCTGAGCCTGGGATTGACCAGCACATAGGCGATATCGGCCAGCAGGTTGAGCGAGATATAGACCGTGGCGGTGACCAGCACGACGCCCTGGACGACCGCATAGTCGCGGTTGAAGACGGAATCGACGATCAGCTTGCCGAAGCCCGGAATGGTGAAGATCTGCTCGGTCAGCACGGCGCCTGACAGCAGCGTGCCGAAATCGAGCGCCAGCAGTGTGATCACCGGGGTCATGGCGTTGCGCAGCGCATGCTTCAGTACCACGCGGCCCTCGTGCAGTCCCTTGGCGCGAGCGGTGCGAACATAGTCGGCGCCCATCGCCTGCATCATTGCGCTCCGCGTGTGGCGCATCAGGACGGCGGCTAGCGCATTGCCCAGCACGAAGGCCGGCATGATCGTGGTGGCGAGGCTCGCCTGCCAATTCTCGCCCAGCCGCACGTAGCCCGAGGCGGGCAACCAACCCAGCGTCACCGAGAACAGGAAGATCATCAGGATGCCCAGCCAGAAATTGGGCGTGCTGAGCCCCCACAAGGCGAACAGGTTGGCGCCGTAGTCCCAGGCCGTATCCTTCTTCACCGCCGAGACGATGCCGGCGGGGATGCCGATGCCGATGGCGATCAGCAGTGCCATGGCGGCGAGCTGTAGCGTTACCGGCAGCTTCTCGGCTACCAGCGAGGCAACGGAGCTTTTGAGCCGCATCGACTCGCCCAGGTTCCCGGAGAGCACGCCCTTCATCCAGTAGAAGTACTGGACCGGGATCGGCTCGTTCAGCCGGTACTGCTCGCGGATCTCCTCGAGCACCTTCGGGTCGCGCTCCTCGCCCGCCATGATCAGCGCCGGATCGCCGGGCAGGAGTTGCTGCAGGCCGAAGATCAGCATCGACACCAGAATGAGCGTCGGGAGGATCTGCAGCAGCCGCTGGGTGAGGAAGGTGAGCAAGATCCTACTTCAGATTGACGCCGACCACGCGCACCAGCCCGTCGGGAATTTGCCTGTAGCCTTCGACCTTGTCGGAAAGTGCCACC
>JAUXST010000935.1 GCA_030679805.1 Reyranella sp.
TGTGGCACTATGAATTCAAGAAGACGCGCTACTGGAGTGGCGCGCCCCCAGCGCTGATCGCTACTTCTTCAGTGGCACGATCTGCCCGCGGATCTCGCCGTCGGGAAATTTCTCGGTCATTACGTTGACGTACCAGCGACCGGCCAGGACCTCGGCGGCCTGGCCTTCGGTGAGCGTGACGCCGTCGTCGATCGTCGAGCGGTCGGCGTAGAACGGCACGTTGATGGGCGCAACCTGCTGGGCGTTCTCGCCCGCTGGCGCCGGGCCGTGCAGGTAGGCCATGGTCACCGGGCCGCTCAGCCCCACCAGATTCAGCCGGTATTCCAGCACCTTGGTCGAGGGCCGGTAGACCGCCGCGAAATAGCCGGTGCCCTTGGTGTCCGTCGGCGGCACCACGCTGGCGCCGTTCAGAGTCGCGCGGAAGTCGGTCTTGGGCAGCCTGGGCTCGCCCGGATAGAACGAGCAACCGGCGACGGCGAGCAGGACTCCAAGAAGCAGGGCGCGGCGGAACATCATTCTCAGTCTACGACGCCATGGCGACAGTCGTCCCCAGAGGAAATCACGCCCGGTGATGGACCGGCGCCTGGCCGTAGACCTCGACCGGCAATCCTTCCAGCCGCGCCTTCAACTGCAGCGCCAGGAATCGCGAATAGAGGCGTGACTGCATGAGGTTGCCGCCATGGAACCACAGGTTCTCCTGCGCCGTCGGCTTCCACATGTTGCGCAGTTCGCCCTCCCACGGACCGGGATCCTTGGCCGTGCCGGAACCCAAACCCCAGCACCTGCCAACCCTGTCGGCGACCTCGGGCGAGATCAATTCGGCCGCCCACTGATTCATCGAACCGTAGCCGGTGGCATAGACGACGAGATCGGCGTTCAGTGCACTGCCGTCAGACAGAACGACGGAGTCCTCGGTGAGGCGGGAAACTTCTACGCCCGACTTGAGCTTGACGCTGCCGTCGGCGATCAGGTCGGAAGCACCAACGTCGATGTAGTAGCCCGAGCCGCGGCGGAGATACATCGGACCGATGCCGGTCTCGTCCTCGCCGAATGTGAGTTTGAAGCCAGCGGCGCGCAGGCGATCGTAGAAGTCGGCGTCCTCGCGCCTGATCCGCTCGACCGCCGGCCGCGAGGCGGCCGGCAGCGCACCATAGGGCATCGATGCCACGGTGAGGTCGGCGATGTCGGTGGTGATGCCCGACGCGAGTGCCTCCTCCGAATAGAGCGGCCGGTTCCGCGCCAGCGTCTCGGCGCGCATCACCAGGGTCGGCGAACGCTGCAGCATCGTGACGTCGGCGCCGTGTTCCCAAAGGTCGGCCGCGATGTCGTGCGCCGAGTTGTTCGAGCCCACGACGACGCAGCGCTTGCCCGCCCAGCCTTCGCCGCCAGGATGCGCGCTGGAATGATGCTGCTTGCCGCGGAATTTCTCCGCGCCCTGCAGGCGGGGGATTTCGGGGAAACCCGACATGCCGGTCGCCAGCACGATGTGCTTCGGCCGAAGCGTCACCGGCTTGCCCTCGCGCTCGACCGTCACGGTCCATTCCCGGTGGTCCGCGTCCCACGCGGCGCTCCGGCACGCCGACGAGCTCCAGTAATCGAGTTCCATGATCTTCACGTAGGATTCCAGCCAGTCGCCCATCTTGTCCTTGGGCGTGTAGACCGGCCAGTGATCGGGGAACGGCAGATACGGCAGATGGTCGTACCAGACCGGATCGTGCAGGCAGAGCGACTTGTAGCGATTGCGCCAGGCATCGCCCGGCCGCGGGTTGCGATCGACGATCAGTGCCGGCACGCCCAGGCGCTTCAGCCGCGCGCCGAGGCCGATGC
>JAUXST010000939.1 GCA_030679805.1 Reyranella sp.
GGGTTGGTGCCGTGCGCCGATTCGGGCGCCAGCACGGTCCGGCGCTTGGCGCGCTCGCCCTTGGCCTCGAGCGCCGCGGCGATCGCCATCATGCCGCACATCTCGCCATGCGCGCCGGCGGCCGGCGACATCGCTACGGCCGGCATGCCGGTCAGCGTTTTCAGCCAATGCGCCAATCGGTCGATCAGTTCGAGCGCGCCCTGCACGGTCGAGACCGGCTGCAGCGGATGGAGATCGCCGATGCCGGGCAGGCGCGCAACCTTCTCGTTGATGCGTGGGTTGTGCTTCATGGTGCACGAGCCCAGCGGATAGACGCCCATGTCGATGGCGTAGTTCTTCTGACTGAGCCGCGTGTAGTGCTGCACCACCTGCGGTTCGGAGAGACCCGGCAAGCCGATGTCGCCGGCGCGGCGCAGGCCGTTCAGGCGGTCATTCACTTTCGCCGGTTCCGGCAGGTCGACGCCGCAGCGTCCCGGCTGGCCCATCTCGAAGATCAGCGGCTCCTCGATTTGCAGTGCGCGGTTGCCGGTGAAGGTAGCGGCTTCGGTGACGCCGCCCGACACGATGCCGCCGGTCCGTCCCTGTGAGCGATCCGGTGAGCTGGCCATCACAGCACCTCCTTCAACGCAGCGACGAGCGGCCCCATGCCCGCCTCCGTCGCCGTTTCGGTCGCGGCCAGCAGCAGCAGGTTCTCGACCGAGGGATCGTTCGGGATCAGGCGCGACACCGGCAGGCCGCCCAGGATGCGTTTGGCCGCCAGCGCCTCGACCACAGGCGCGGCAGGCTTGGGCAGCCGCACGGTGAACTCGTTGAAGAAGCTGTCGTTCAACACCTTCACACCAGGAATGCCGGCGACGCGGTCCGCAAGTTCCGACGCCTTGGCGTGGTTGATCTCGGCCAGGCGCCTGAAACCCGCCTCGCCCAAGAGCGTGAGATGCACCGTGAAGGCGAGCGCGCAGAGGCCCGCATTGGTGCAGATGTTGGACGTCGCCTTCTCGCGCCTGATGTGTTGCTCGCGCGTGCTGAGCGTCAGCACGAAGCCGCGCTTGCCGTCGGCATCAACCGTCTCGCCCACGAGGCGACCCGGCATCTGGCGCATGTATTTCTCGCGCGTGGCGAACAGGCCGACGTAGGGTCCGCCGAAGCCCAACCCATTGCCGATCGACTGGCCCTCGCAGACCACGATATCGGCGCCCATCTCACCCGGCGGCTTCAGGAGTCCCAGCGACACGACCTCCGTCACCACGACGATCAGAAGCGCA
>JAUXST010000944.1 GCA_030679805.1 Reyranella sp.
GACTGCCTAAACTGTCAGTCCCCTACGCCGATTTCGTCCGCATCCTTCGACATCAGGCCGCCGTGACGGTCACGCCAGGCACGGAATTCAGCCCCACTTGCGGCAACTGCATTCGCCTGAATTTTTCGCAGGCGCACGGCCCGGCAGTGAACGCGGTCGAGCGGATCATCGAACTGATCGAACGATATCGTTCATGACGATCGAGCGGGGGAAATATAACTCCGCAGAGAACGCCCCAAAGGGAGTTACGTGCGACGCCTCCTCAGCCGGAGACGGCTAATCGTGGAGAGAAGGTCCCTCGACGACGCTCGGGACGACGGGCCTATTTCAGCTTTCGCCGCAGCTCGTAGAGCAGCTCCAGCGCCTGCCTGGGCGAGAGTTCGTCGGGATTGATCGACGCCAGCGCCTTCTCGACTTCCGATTCGATGGCCTTGGCCGTGCCGCTCGCCGGACGCGCGGGGGCGGCCGCAAACAGCGGCAGGTCGTCGGCCAGCCGGCTCACCGCACTCGACTGTTCGCCCTTCTCCAGGGCCGCCAGCACCTGCTCGGCGCGCGCCACGACGGCGGCCGGCAGGCCGGCGAGCTGCGCCACATGGATGCCGTAGGACCGGTCGGCGGCACCCGGCGCCACTTCGTGCAGGAACACGACCTGATTCTGCCATTCCTTCACACGCATGGTGTGCGGCGCAAGGGCAGCCAGCCGCTCCTTGAGCGCGCCCAGTTCGTGGAAGTGGGTAGCGAACAGTGCCCGGCACTTGTTGACGTCGTGCAGATGCTCGAGCGTCGCCCAGGCGATGGAGAGGCCGTCGAAGGTGGCCGTGCCGCGGCCGATCTCGTCCAGGATCACCAGGCTTTTAGCCGTCGCCTGGTTGAGGATGGCAGCGGTCTCGACCATCTCGACCATGAAGGTGGAGCGCCCGCGCGCCAGATCGTCGGCGGCGCCGACACGGCTGAACAGCCGGTCGACGATGCCGATGGTGGCGGCCACGGCCGGCACGAAGGAACCAGCCTGCGCCATCACTGCGATCAGCGCGTTCTGGCGCAGGAAGGTCGACTTGCCGGCCATGTTGGGGCCGGTCAGCAGCCACAGCCGGCGCTCGGCCCCAAGATCGCAATCGTTGGGCACGAAGCCCGAGCCGCCTTGGCGCTGCAATGCCGCCTCGACCACGGGATGGCGGGCACCCTTGAGGACGAAGGCCGGATCGTCGCTCAGCACCGGCCGGCTGTAGTTGCCGCTGGCAGCCAACTCGGCGAGGGCCGCCGCCACGTCGAGGGCAGCGAGCGCGCCGCCGGCGGCGGCAACGGCCGTCGACACCGACAGCACGCCCGAAGCGAGCTGCTCGAAGATCGCCAGTTCCAGCGCCAGTGCCTGGTCGGCGGCGCGGCCGATGCGGGTTTCGAGATCGGCCAGTTCGGGCGTGTTGAAGCGCGTGGCGTTCGACATCGATTGCCGACGTGCAAAGCCCAGCGCCGCCAGATCGAGCTTGTCGGCATGCGTTGCCGACACCTCGATGTGGTAGCCGATCATATTGTTGTGCCGGATTTTGAGCGTCGTGACGCCTGTCGAGGCCCGGTATTTCGCCTCCAGCGCCGCCACGGTCTTGCGGCTGTCGTCGCGCAAGGTGCGCTGTTCGTCGAGTTCGGCGCGGTAGCCGGTACGAATGAAACCGCCATCCCGCGCAAACAGCGGCGGCTCGTCGGCAAGGGCCGCCGCCAGGGC
>JAUXST010000948.1 GCA_030679805.1 Reyranella sp.
ATGAAGTAGTTGGTGAAGTCGAGGCCGCCGGCGATGCGGCCGATGACCGGCATGATGACGTCGTTCACCAGAGAGTCGATGATCTTGCCGAAGGCGGCGCCGATGATGACGCCGATGGCGAGATCGACGACGTTGCCGCGCATCGCGAACTTCTTGAATTCCTGGAGCATTTCAGGCCCTCCGTCGTTGTCAGGACACGCGCAGCCACACCAGCAAGGCAGACACCGTGATCACCGAGAAGGCCGTCGATAGTAGCACGGCGGCTGTATTCTGCTCGACCGATATGTCGAACTGCTTGGCCAGCACGAAAGCGTTGGCCGCTGTCGGTAGCGACGCCATCAGCAATGCCACCTTGCCCGGCACCGACTGCAGGTCGACGAAAAGCGGCAGCACGGCTGCTGCAAGCAGCGGTTGCAGCAGCAGCTTGATCAGGGTTGCAAGCCCAGCCTCGGCGAGGCCGCTCTTGATCGACTTGTCGGAGAGAAAGAGTCCGATGGCGAACAGCGCGCACGGCGCCGCGGCGGCGCCCATCAGGTCGATCCATTTTTCCACCGGCACCGGCACCGGCACGCCGATCGCCGAGACCGTGACGCCCAGCGCGATCGACATCGGCAGCGGATTGCGCGCGACGTTGAAGGCGGCGCGCAGGAAGGTACGGAGCGGCCCGTGGCCCGCCGCGACCTCCAGTTCGATCAGCATGACGCCAAACACCATGGCCAGGATCGCCGTCACGATCACGGTGAGCATGGCGGGCGGCAGCCCGGCTTCGCCGAAGGCGGCGAGGCAGATCGGCACGCCCATGTAGCCGACATTGCCCCAGGAGGACGCGATCCCCTGCAGGCTCATGGCGGCGAGGCCTCCCCCGCTCCGCCCATGGTTCGCCAAGCGGGTCGAGACCATGCCGACCACGAAGGTGGCGGCGACGACCAGCCCAAATCCCGCCATCAGGGCCGGGTCGAGCACCGCCCGCACCGGCGTCCGCGCCAGCGTGCCGAAGAACAGGACCGGCAGGGCAAAGTAGCTCACGAAGGCATTGAGGGCGCCGGTCGCCTCGCCCCCCAGAATACGCCAGTGGCCGGCCAGATAGCCGGCCAGGATGACCCCGAAGATCGGAACGGCAACGTTGAAGATGGCCTGCACGGAACCGCCTGGAATTTCAGCTTTAGTAAACTATTAAGAATTTGACATAAATGACACAAATCACATAGTATTTTGCCAGTTTATCGAGGCCGCACCGTCCCCCTCCGCAAGCGGCCCGGGAGAAGAGAAATGCGTCTTTTGATCGCCAGTGCCGCCGCCCTGCTCGCCGTTGCTTTCGCGGCTCCGTCCTTCGCCCAGGACGAGACCACCCCGGCCCCGGCGCCCGTTCCCACCGCCAAGCCCAAGCCCGGCACCTCGGCCTATTGCCAGACGCTGAAGAGCGCCTCGTCGCGCAGCAGCTGCCTGAAGAAGGTGAGTGCCCAGGCCAAGGCCGCCCCGACCAAGACGGCGTCGGCAAAGGCCAAAACCAAGAAGCCGGCGACCACGACACCGGCGCCGAAGCAGCCCGATTCGGCGCAACTCGCGCCGCCCGTGGCGCCCTCCTCGGGCCCGGTCGCCGTGCCGCCGCTGCCGCAGAAGACCATCTAACGCTGGCGCAGAGCGCCAGCGCCTGCCGCCCACAATGAAGAGATGATCGCGCGACTGGAGTCGCGCGCCCCCAGCAGGCTAGTCTCCGCTCTCCCAACCAGGGAGAGCGATATGTCCGGGCATTCCGCCGCGGTGATTTCGACCGAGGAGCTGGCGCGCCGCATGGGCGCCCCGGCCCTCAGGGTCTTCGACTGCACCACCTACCTCAAGCCGGGTCCCGACGGCCGCTACATCGCCGAGAGCGGTCGCGCGAACTACGACAAGGGCCACATCCCGGGCGCGGCCTTCCTCGACCTGCAGGCCGACCTTTCCGACAAGAGCTCGAAGCTCCGCTTCACTCTGCCGTCGCTCGAAGACCTTACCAAGGCCTTCGCCGCCAAGGGCGTGGGCCATGGCACCTTCGTCGTGCTCTACAGCCATGCCTCGCCGGTATGGGCGACCCGGATCTGGTGGATGCTGCGGGCGGTGGGCTTCGACGACGTGGCGATCCTCGACGGCGGGCTCGACAAATGGAAGGCCGAGAACCGGCCGCTCTCGACCGAGGCTGCCGCGCATCCGCCGGCGACGCTCTCGCTGCGCGCCCGGCCGGAGATCTTCGTCGACAAGGAGAAGATCAAGGCAGCGATCGGCGCGCCGGACACGCTGACGCTGAATGCGCTGAGCCACGACCAGCACAAGGGCGATGGCGGCGTGGTCTACGGCCGCGCCGGTCGCATCGCAGGCTCGTCGTGCGTGCCGGCGGCCAGCCTGTTCGGCGCCGACAAGGCCTTGAAGCCGATCGCCGATCTGCGCGCCGCCTTCGAGGGCGTGGGTGCCGCACCCGACAAGCGCGTCCTGGTCTATTGCGGTGGTGGCATTGCCGCCACGCTCGATGCCTTCGTGCTGACGGCAATGCTGGGCCACCGCAACGTCTCGGTGTACGACAATTCGATGCAGGAGTGGGCCAACGATCCCGCCCTGCCGATGGAAGTTGGTTGAGGAGGAAGACGTGGCTGCCTACATCATCGTGGAAGTCGAGACGACCGACGAGGCCCTGATGGCCGAGTACCGCAAGCACACGCCGGGCGCGATCGCCAAGTTCGGCGGCAAGTTCATCGTGCGCGGCGGCAAGACCAGGACCCTCGAAGGCGGATGGACGCCGTCGCGGATCGTGGTGCTGGAATTCCCCGACTACGAGAAAGCCGAGGCATTCTATGACGGCGAGCACTACAAGCCGATTCTCGCCATGCGGCTGAAGGCAGGCAAGTCCAAGGCGATCCTGGTCGACGGCCATAATGGCTGACTCTGCGACCGGACTGGCCGCATACCGCGCGGTCGGCACGCTCTACAACGCGCTGATGACGGCGCTAGTGCTGGGCCTTGTCACGCGGCGCGGCGAGGACACGGCGCGCGAGTACGTCTTCCGCCACTTTCGCCGCCAGCACCTTGAGAAGTTCCTGCCGGGACTGCAGAAGCTCGGTCTGGCGGGCGAGCCCGATGCGCCGGCCTGCGCGCTCTATCACTATCACTCCAACGCGCTGGGAGGTGTGAAGACGGGTTATCTGTGCGAGAGCGACCGGAAGGCGTGGGTACGCTATCCGCCACCGCGCTGGATCTGGAAGGGCACGGCCATCGCCGCCGTGCCGCACAGCGTCTCCGCCGCCATGCTGCACGGCTGGCACGGCCACAACGGCGTCTCGCTCAATAATCCGGGACTGGGGTTCGTCTGCACCGGCATGACGGTCGACGGCATGCCGGGCCTCGAGGGCTACTACTTCGACCACGGCCGGCCGCTGAAGGAAGACGAGCGCGTGCGCTTCGCCTATGGCGCCGAAGAGATGCCGCGCGTCGATTGGAACGCCCAACCGAAGCTAGAGACGGCGAACTGGCCCGAGGAGCGGCGCCTGAAAACCTTCCGCGCCTATGCGCTGGAATATGTGCGCACCATGCTGCCGACCCTGCAGGAGCTTCTAGGTCCGGCCGACGCGCAGAAGGAGCTGGGCCGCGTCGCACGCCTCGTCGGGCTGCAGTTCCACGAGGAGACGGCGCGCGACATGGACCTGCCGACCGACGTCGAGCGCGGCGACCTTTCGAGCGCCCGCGACTTCGGGCGCTGGCTGTCGGCGGTGATGGTGGCGGGTGGCGAAGATATCGCGACCGAGGAGAAGGACAGCGCCGTGTTCGTGCGCGTGGCCGGCTGGCGCGCGGTGCGCGAACTCGCGCTGGCCGATCCGCTTCTGGCGTTCGACGCCTGGAACGAGTTGTGGCTTGGCGCCGCCGCGGCGCACGACCGCTTCCTCGCGGTTCAGACCTCTCGGTCGCTGGGCGACAAGGGCTGGTCCATCGCCTGGCGTATTGCGCCGAGATAACCCGCCGGCAACCGCCGGCCGGCAACGGAGAGGCCGAGTTCGTCGACCGGCAGCCAATGGGCGCCACTGTGTTCGTCGCTTAGAGTCACGTCAGCGTCCCCGGCCAGCGTGCAGCCGAACGACACAATACGGACGAAGCGCTGCGGCAGCACCTCGAACAGGTGCTCGTTGAGCAGGGCGCCGATATCGACGCTGAGCCCCGTCTCTTCACGCACCTCGCGCGCCAGCGCCGTTCGGTGATCCTCGCCCGCTTCCGGCCGGCCGCCCGGCAGATCCCATTCGTCGCGCTCATTCACCAGCAGCAGCACGCGGCCCCGGTGCAGCACGACCCCTTTAATAGAGACGGGGTAAACGGACATTTCGGATTAGCGAACGCCACTGGTAAGCCAGCGTCGATAGAGAAGGGCTCTCTCGGCCAGGTCGTACAGGTTGCACCGGGCTGGTGCATCGTAGCGGTCGGTCCCGATACCAGCATGAATGCGCACAAGGTCACAGTGCGCCTCCTTCGAAGCCAGCCAAGCTTCGTGCGCTTTCTCAACGGCGGGCTGTACCGGCTCGTATTGCATGCCCGTTTGTAGGCCGCTCTGCTCCCGGTCCCACTTGGCGTAATACCCGAGGAGCTGCTCGTAGGCCCTCTCCATGAGAGCCATCCAAACCTGGGCTTCAGCGCCAGCGCAAAACATTCGCCTGTTCGATTCATATGTATTGTGTTCTGTCGTGAGATCGCAGTTGTTCGTTTCTTTGCCGATGCACTCCCGTGTGAGGTCGACATATGTTCGGTCTCTCGATCTCTCGGCAGTTTCAACGCAGTCGAGAATGCGTTTTTCATCTGCCTTGTAGTCGTGGGAATCCTCCGAGTGGGCCGAGGCGTAGAAGATCAACACGCCAAGCGCGCCAACAAAGACGGACAACGCCCGCACTTTTATGTCTTTCACCGACAGAGGACAGGAGTTGGTTTTCATTGTCATCCTGAGCGAAGCGAAGGATCCTCCGCTTCGCTCAGGATGACAATGAGTCGGACAAAAAAGAAGGGCCGGGGATTGCTCCCCGGCCCTTCCGATTTCTGGCTTTCGACTGGACTAGAAGTCCATGTCTCCGCCCATGCCGCCGCCGCCCGGCGGCATCATCGGCGCCTTCTTCTCGGGCTTCTCGGCGACCATGGCTTCGGTCGTCACCAGCAGGCCGGCCACCGAAGCGGCGTCCTGCAGTGCGGTGCGCACGACCTTGACCGGGTCGATGATGCCCGACTTGATCATGTCGACGTAGTCGCCCTTCTGGGCGTCGAAGCCGAAGTTGTGGTCCTTCTGCTCGAGCATCTTGCCCGCCACCACCGCGCCGTCGTAGCCGGCGTTCTCGGCGATCTGACGGACCGGCGACTGCAGCGCACGACGCACGATCTCGATGCCGACCTTCTGGTCGTCGTTGCTCGAACGGATCTTGTCGAGCGCACGGATCGCGTAGAGGAGAGCAGCGCCGCCGCCGGCGACGACACCCTCTTCGACCGCCGCCTTGGTGGCGTGCATGGCGTCGTCAACGCGGTCCTTCTTCTCCTTCACTTCGACTTCGGTGGCGCCGCCGACCTTGATGATGGCAACACCGCCCGCGAGCTTGGCCAGGCGCTCCTGGAGCTTCTCACGGTCGTAGTCGGAAGTGGTCTCCTCGATCTGCGCGCGGATCTGGGCGATGCGGGCCTGGAGGTCCGCCTTCTTGCCCGAGCCGTCGACGATCGTGGTGTTTTCCTTCTCGACGATGACCTTCTTGGCCTTGCCGAGCATGTCGAGCGTGACGTTCTCGAGCTTGATGCCGAGGTCCTCGGAAATCAGCTGACCGCCGGTCAGGATCGCCATGTCCTCGAGCATCGCCTTGCGACGGTCACCGAAGCCCGGCGCCTTGACGGCGGCGATCTTCAGACCACCACGCAGCTTGTTCACGACCAGGGTCGCCAGGGCTTCGCCCTCGACGTCCTCGGCGATGATCAGCAGCGGCTTGCCCGACTGCACGACCGCCTCGAGCACCGGCAGCATCGCCTGCAGGCCCGAGAGCTTCTTCTCGAACAGCAGGATGTACGGCGAGTCGAGCTCGGCGATCATCTTGTCGGCGTTGGTGATGAAGTACGGCGAGAGATAGCCGCGGTCGAACTGCATGCCCTCGACGACGTCGAGTTCGGTGTCGAGGCTCTTGGCCTCTTCCACCGTGATCACGCCTTCGTTGCCGACGCGCTTCATCGCTTCGGCGATCATCTTGCCGATCGACTTGTCGCCGTTGGCCGAGATGGTGCCGACCTGGGCCACTTCATCGGTGCCGGTGATCTTCTTGGCGCGCGCCTTGATGTCCTCGACGGCCGCCTCGACGGCGAGGTCGATGCCGCGCTTGAGGTCCATCGGGTTCATGCCGGCCGCGACCGACTTCACGCCTTCGCGCACGATCGCCTGGGCGAGAACGGTCGCCGTCGTCGTGCCGTCGCCGGCAATGTCGTTGGTCTTCGAGGCCACTTCGCGCACCATCTGGGCGCCCATATTCTCGAACTTGTCGGCGAGCTCGATTTCCTTGGCGACGGTGACGCCGTCCTTGGTGATGCGCGGAGCGCCGAAGCTCTTGTCGAGGACGACGTTGCGGCCCTTCGGACCCAGCGTCACCTTGACGGCGTTGGCGAGAATGTCCACGCCGCGCAGCATGCGCTCACGTGCATCCGCGCTAAAGCGGACTTCCTTGGCTGCCATTTTCTATTCCTCTATGGATGTGCAGGTTGGATTGGATTGATGAAGAGGCGCTAGCACCTGTGAAAGTGCTTAGGCGGCCTTCTTCATCGCGGCGGAACCCTCGATGATTCCCATGATGTCGGACTCCTTCATGATCAGGAGATCCTCGCCATCGAGCTTGATTTCGGTGCCGGACCACTTGCCGAACAGGATGCGGTCGCCCTTCTTGACGTCGAGCGGAACCAGCGTGCCCTTTTCATCGCGGGCGCCGGGGCCGACGGCGACGATCTCGCCTTCCATCGGCTTTTCCTTGGCGGTATCCGGAATGATGATGCCGCCCTTGGTCTTGCCTTCTTCCTCGACGCGCTTGACCACGACTCGGTCGTGAAGCGGACGGAACTTCATGTCTCTTCCTCCAATGTAGCTGTTAGCCCTGCGCAGCCTGAAGGCTGCACCGAATGAAACCCTATCAGCACTCTCCAGTGGTGAGTGCCAAAGGCGTGCTGCATGTAGGGTTGTTGATGAAATGAGTCAAGGCGAGCGCGGAAAGTCGCTTCGCACTAGCAGCAATCAAGGGAGAGTGCTGCTAAGCCATTGATGTGGAACGAATTTTGCTGCTTTCCCGTCAAGGGCGCGTGACTATTCCCCTGCGCGTACCGTGTCAAGGAGTGACGAATGGATCGCAGTTTCGTAGCTCAGCTCAACGATTACCGGATCACGACCGCCGAAATCCTTTACTGGATGCCCGATCACCAGCACGTCCTGCAGAGCTTCCTCTGGCAGAACCTCGATCTGGCCCCGCAATTCCCTGCCCTCACCAAGTTCCTCGATTTCTGGCAGCGAAATCTCGACGGCAAGCTGCACAAGATTCGCGTGGCCAACGCTGCGCTGATCAAGCCGGCGGAGTTCAAGTTCGCCAGCGGTTTGTACGAACTACACTGAGGCTTTAGTCGCTACGGACTTGGTCGCTTCGTACTCTGCGGCGGTGCGTTCGACCAGTTCCGCCACCGACGGCACGTCGGCCACGCCCGACACCGAATGGCCGGCGCTCCAGATATCCTTCCAGCGCTTGGTATCCGGCTTGTCGCGCTCGGCGGCGTTGATGTCCTTGGCGATATCGATGGCGCCGCGCGCCGGCAGATTGTCGGGATCGAGACCGGCCGCGGCGATCGAGGGCCGCAGCATGTTGGTCTTGAGGCCGGTGAAGGCCCGCGTCAGCAGCACGTCGTCGAGCCGGCTGTTCACCAGCATCTGCTTATATTCGTCCTTGGCCAGGCTCTCGCGGGTGGCGATGAACTTGGTGCCCATGTAGGCGAGATCGCAGCCCAGGGTCTCGGCAGCGGCAATCGCGTGACCGTCGGCCATGCCGCCCGCTATCACCACGATGCCGTCCCAGAAGGAACGCACCGCGCGCACGAAGGCGAAGGGATTGACCCAGCCGGTCTGGCCGCCAGCGCCCGCTGTCAGCAGAACCAGCCCGTCGACGCCTGCGGCCATGGCTTTCTCGGCGTGACGCACCGAGGCCACATCAGCGAACACCAGGCAACCTGCGTCCTTGAGCGGCTTCAGCACCGGCTCGGGCGAGCCCACCGAGGTGATCACCAGCTCGACCCCGGCCTTCAGCACGGCGGCCAGATCGTCGGCCACGCGCGGGTTGGAGCGGTGCACGATCAGGTTGGGACAGAGCGGCGCCGGTGCGCGGTCGGTCTCGTCGGCCGCGCGCTTGAGGTCGTCGGCCATCTCGGCCAGCCAGTGGTCGAGTTCAGCGACGGTGCGGCAGTTGGCGGTCGGAAACGAGCCAATCACGCCCGCCCGGCACGCCGCCTTCACCAGGGCCGGCCCCGATACCAGGAACATCGGGGCCGCGATCAGCGGAATGCGCAGGCGTGCCCTGAGGGCAGCCGGAAGCGCCATGTCAGGCCGCGGCGGCGAGGCCTTCCTGCTCCAGTACGCGCTTCACAGCCGGACGGGCCTTCATGCGCTCGTAGTGGGCGGCGACATTCTTGGGCAGCGGCATCTTCATCCGGCCGGCCGCCCAGAACTCGACATAGAAGAGCGCTGCGTCGGCCACCGAGAACTTGCCGGCGATGTACTCTTTGCCTTCCAGCGCCTTGTCCATCAGCGCCAGGCCGTTCTCCATGATCTCCTTGCCGCGCGCCTTGACCTTGTCGTGGTCGGCTTCGGTCGGCGCGTAGTTGCCCGGACGGAACATGCGGCTGAAGCCCTGCATGTGCATGGTCGACACCGCATAATCCATCGCCTCCAGCGCGCGCGCCTCG
>JAUXST010000003.1 GCA_030679805.1 Reyranella sp.
CCATGCCGCCGCCGACGCAGAGCGTGGCGAGGCCGGTCGAGAGGTTGCGCCGCTCGAGTTCGTCGAGCAGCGTGCCCAAAATCATGGCGCCGGTGGCGCCCAGCGGATGGCCCATGGCGATCGAGCCGCCGTTCACGTTCATCTTGTCGTGCGGCATCTTCAGGATCTGCATGTAGCGCAGCACGACGGCGGCAAAGGCCTCGTTCAGCTCGAACAGGTCGATGTCGCCCACGTTCATGCCGGCCAGCTTCAGCGCCTTCTCCGACGCCGGCGCCGGGCCGGTCAGCATGATCGCCGGCTCCGAGCCGATCGAGGCGAAGGAGCGGATGCGGGCACGGGCCTTGAGGCCGGCACGCTCGCCGAACTCCTTGCTGCCGACCAGGATGGCAGCGGCACCATCGACGATGCCCGACGAATTGCCGGCGTGATGGACGTGGATCAGCTTCTCGACCTCGGGATAGCGCTGCTGCGCCACTGCGTCGAAGCCCGGCATCACCTCGCCCTGCATCTTGAAGCTGGGCTCGAGTGCGGCCAGCGTCTGCATGGTGGTGGTGGGCCGCATGTATTCGTCGTGCGCCAGCAGTTCCACGCCGTTCTGGTCCTTGACCGGGATGATCGACTTCTTGAAGTAGCCCCTGTCCCAGGCTGATTTGGCTCGCTTCTGACTCTCCACGGCATAGGCGTCGACGTCGTCGCGGCTGATGCCGTACTTGGTGGCGATCAGGTCGGCCGACACGCCCTGCGGCACGAAGTACATCGGGATGGCCACGGCGGGATCGATCGCCCAGGCGCCGCCGTCGGAGCCCATCGGCACCCGCGACATCGATTCGACGCCGCCGCCGATCATGGCCTGCGCCTGACCCGACATGACCTGGGCGGCTGCGATGTTGGTGGCTTCGAGGCCCGAGGCGCAGAAGCGGTTGACCTGCACGCCCGACACCGTCTCGGCATAGCCCGCCATGACGGCCGCGGTGCGCGCAATGTCGGCACCTTGTTCTCCGATTGGCATGACGCAGCCCAGCACCACGTCGTCGACCAGATGGGTGTCGAGCTTGTTGCGGTCGCGGATCGCCTGCAGCGCGGTGACGGCCAGGCGCACCGGCGTCACTTCATGCAGCGAGCCGTCCTTGCGGCCCTTGCCGCGCGGCGTGCGGACGGCGTCGAAAATGTATGCGTCGGTCATGGCAGGTCTCCTAATTCTCTTGCTTGTCGTCCTGAGCGTAGCAAAGGACCTCATAGCGCTCGCAACCGGCATGAGATCCTTCGCTACGCTCAGGGTGACAATGTTGACGTTCACAATGCGGGCTAAAGCGTCCGCCCTATCAGCTCTTTCATGATCTCGTTGGTGCCGCCGTAGATCTTCTGCACGCGCGCGTCGGCGTAGAGGCGCGCGATCGGGTATTCCCACATATAGCCGTAGCCGCCGAAGAACTGCAGGCACTGGTCGACGACCTCGCACTGCAGGTCGGTGGTCCAGTACTTGGCCATGGCGGCGGTGGCGACATCGAGCTCGCCCTTGAGATGGCGCGCCACGCAATCGTCGACGAAGACGCGCGCGACATGGGCCTTGGTCTTGAGTTCGGCGAGCTTGAAGCGCGTGTTCTGGAAATCGACGATCGCCTTGCCGAAGGCCTTGCGCTCCTTCACGTAGGCGATGGTGTGCGTCATCGCCGCCTCGATGGCGGCAATGGCCTGGATGGCGATGACCAGCCGCTCCTGCGGCAGCTGCTGCATCAACTGGGCGAAGCCCATGCCCACTCCCATTTCCTGGCCGCCCAGCAAATTGTCGGCCGGCACGCGGACGTTGTCGAAGAACAGCTCCGACGTGTCCTGCGCCTTCATGCCGATCTTCTCGAGATTGCGGCCGCGCTTGAAACCCTCGCTCGTGGTTTCGACCGCGATCAGCGACGTGCCCTTCGCGCCCAGTTTGGGATCGGTCTTGGCGACCACGACGACGAGGTCGGCGAGCTGGCCGTTCGAGATGAAGGTCTTGGAGCCGTTGATGACCCAGTGGTTGCCATCCATGACGGCGGTGGTCTTGACCGACTGCAGGTCGGAGCCCGTGCCCGGCTCGGTCATGGCGATGGCCGTCACCAGCTCGCCGGCGCAGGCCTTGGGGATCCACTTCTTCTTCTGCTCCTCGGTGCCGTAATGGAGCAGATAGGGAACCACGATGTCGTTGTGCAGCGAGAAGGCCGGACCGGAGGCGAGCGCGCGGCCCTGCTCCTCGATCAGGATGGCGCTGTAGAGAAAATCGGCACCGGCGCCGCCGTATTCCTCGGGCATGGTCATGCCCAGCAGCCCCTGCTCGCCCGCCTTGCGCCACAGCTCGCGCGGCACGACGCCATCCTCCTCCCACTTCATGTGGAAGGGCACGACTTCCTTCTCGAAGAACCGCCGGCAGGTGTCGCGGAACATCTCGTGTTCGGGCGTGGTATGCGCGGCCAAGGCAGTCACGTGCATCGTCCTCCAACGATCGATGGTCAGTCTTCTTATCGGGACTGTGGGCCGCCGACGGTTGGTCCGCCAGCACCGGGTAGGTAGTTTACCTTTACGTAAACGTCAACCTCCTGTGCCAAAGAGAGCGCGGAACTGT
>JAUXST010000017.1 GCA_030679805.1 Reyranella sp.
CGCGCTGCGTCGACAGGGGATCACCGTCGAGCAGGACTATCGCGGCAATGTGTTGCGTCGCCTGCAGCGGGCCAACAAGCTCAAGGCCCGAGCCGCGATCATCATCGGCGAAGTCGAACTGGCCAGGGGCGTGGCGCAGCTCAAGGATTTCGACACCGGCGAGCAGCGCGAAGTGGCGCTGGACGCCCTTGCCAGCGCATTGAAGGGCTGAACGCCGTGTCGCTTTTGCTCAAGCTCAATCAGATCGTGACTCGTCACGCCGAACTGCAGGCCGCCCTTTCCGCCGGCACGCTCGACTCGCAGAAGTTCGTCGCCGCATCGAAGGAATATGCCGATCTCGGCCCGCTCGTCGAGGCGGTGAACGAATGGCACAAGGCCGAACAGGAACTGAAGGACGCCGAGGCGATGGCGGCCGATCCCGACATGAAGGCGATCGCCGAGGAAGAGGCGGCGACGCTGCGCCAGCGCCTGCCTGAACTCGAGCGGACGGTGAAGCGCATGCTGCTGCCCAAGGATGCGGCCGACGAGAAGAACGCCATCCTGGAAATCCGCGCCGGCACCGGCGGCGACGAGGCCGCCCTGTTCGCGGCCGATCTCTTTCGCATGTATCAGCGCTATGCCGCCGAGCACGGCTGGAAGTTCGAGATCATGGAGCTCTCCGACACCGGCATCGGCGGCTACAAGGAGGCGATTGCGACCGTGACCGGCCGCAATGTGTTCGCCCGCCTGAAGTTCGAATCGGGCGTGCATCGCGTGCAGCGGGTGCCGGCCACCGAAGGTTCGGGTCGCATCCATACGTCGGCGGCGACGGTCGCGGTGCTGCCGGAAGCCGAGGAATTCGACATCAAGATCGATGAAAAGGACCTCAGGATCGACGTTTTCCGCTCCTCCGGTCCGGGCGGACAATCGGTCAACACCACCGATTCGGCGGTGCGCATCACCCACATCCCCACCAATACTGTCGTTAGCCAGCAGGACGAGAAAAGCCAGCACAAGAACAAGGCCAAGGCGATGAAGATCCTGCGCGCCAGGCTGTACGACGCCGAGCGCCAGCGCCGCGACGACATTCGCTCGGCCGATCGCAAGGGCCAGGTCGGCAGCGGCGATCGCAGCGAACGCATCCGCACCTACAATTTTCCCCAGAGCCGGGTCACCGATCACCGCATCAACCTTACGCTCTACAAGCTCGACGAAGTGCTCGAGGGACGTGGATTGGACGAGCTGATCGATGCGCTGACGGCCGACGACGAGGCCAGTCGTCTGGCGGAGCTGGCGGCCTAGTTGAGGGCGGCGGCCGCGAGCTACGACGCATTGCTCCGAGATGCCGCGGTCGCGCTGACCGCGGCCGGCATCGACAATGCGCGCTTCGAGGCGCGCCTGCTGCTGGCGCATGCAGCAGGCGTCACGATCGAGTGGCTGATCGCGCACGGCGGCGATGCGGCGCCGCCCGTCGTGGCCGAGACCTTGCGCGAGTTCACCGCGCGCCGAGTCAGGCGCGAGCCGATGGCCTATATCCTGGGCGAGCGCGAATTCTGGGGCCTGCCGTTCAAGGTCTCGCCCGTCGTTCTCGTGCCCCGGCCCGACAGCGAGACGCTGATCGAGGCGGCGCTGGCGTTGATGCCGAGCCGGACGGCGCCGTGGCGCATTGCCGACCTCGGCGTCGGGTCGGGCTGCCTGCTGCTCACCCTCTTGCGGGAATTTCCCAACGCGCGTGGCGTCGGCATGGACGCTTCGGCGGCGGCGTTGGCGGTGACCCAGGCCAACGCGGAGGCCTTGGGGGTCGCGGCGCGGCTGCGGCTGGTCGAGGCGGATTGGCGACAGCCGGTCTGGGCCGAGCGGCTGGGAGGCCCCTTCGATCTGCTGGTTTCCAATCCGCCCTATATCGAGACGGCGGCAATCGCCGGATTGATGCCCGATGTTGCGCGCTTCGAGCCCCATCTGGCCCTTGATGGCGGCCCGGACGGCCTTGTGGCCTATCGGGCCATCGCCGAGGCGGCTGCCGGGCTGGTGGTTCCGGGCGGCCAGGTCCTGATCGAGGCCGGAGAGGGACAAGCCCCTGAAATATCGGCACTTTTATTGACGGCCGGGTTGCGTCCGGGGCATCCTTGGAAGGATCTCGGCGGGATCGACCGTATTGTCCCGGCAACGCATTAAGCAGTTGGCAAGGGAGGGGAATAGGGCTAACTTGCGAATTGTCCCTTAGGGGGCTTAGCCTGAGCCGATCGATGGCGACGGGCAAATATATCCCTCTGATATTGAGCCGTGACGGCGCCCATGAAGGGCAGAGGGTCGCAAACAACAACCCGTCCGGCGTACAACTGGCCCAAGGTTAATGAGACCAAATAATCGTCAGCGATCGCGCGGCGGTCGCAATGGTGGCGGCGGTGGCGGAGGCGGTGGTGGCAGCCACAGCCATCACAAGCAGCATCACAATCCCAATCGCCCGCCCAATCGAAATCAGATGTTCGACAGCAGCGGCCCCGACGTCCGGGTTCGCGGCAATGCCCATCAGGTCTTCGACAAGTATCAGGCGCTTGCCCGGGAGGCGGCGGCTTCGGGCGACCGAATCCAGGCCGAAGCCTATTGGCAGTATGCCGACCACTATTTCCGCATGATCCAGACCATGGGCGGTTTCGGTCAGCGCAATAACGTGGGTTATGGCGACGAAGAGGGCGGTCAGCAGAACCCGCAGCAGCAGGGACAGCCCGGCGGCGGAGGCCAACAGGCCGGCCCGCCGCCCAGCAACGCCAACGGCCATGCTCCCGGCGAACGCATGGGCGGCCGGGGCGATGACCTCAACGACGCCGAACCCGGCCTCGGCGGTGTTGCCTTCCTGCAGAATGGGCGCAGCGCCTCGTCGGAGGAGGATCCCGCGGCCGAGGATCAGCCCGAGGTTCCGGTCTTCACACCCCCGGCCAGCCGGCGCGGCTGATCGCCGATCCGGACCAGAATTCAGGAACACCCGAGGGCGCCCGCCCTCGGGTGTTTTTCGTTGTCCCTAGATGTGGAGCAAGTTGGGGGCCAGGAACCCCAGCAGCGTAAAGCCGATGCCCACCGCGCCCAGGCCGAAGGAGACGAAGGTGAGCCAGGCCACAGCGGTCAGAGCCGCGGCACCCGCCAGCACGATCGCCAGCTGGAAGCACGCCGAGCCGTACTCGAACATGTGGTAGGCGGCGAGGGAGCGGTCGCGGTGCGCCTCCTTGGCCTTGGCCTTGGCCATGAGTTCCTTGCGCCCTTCGTTGGTCTCGGGCTCCGACTCGTAACGCTGGGCGGTACGCCGCCATTGCTCGGCCTGGGCTTTCAGGGCGGGCGGCATGGTCGCGGGATTGTCCTTGAATTGAGCCTCGGCGCCCTCGGCCGCGGTCCGCATCGTGGTCTGGCGGATCGTCTTGGCCTGGAAGAACGACCAGAGATTGGAGGCGTCGATATGGTCGGACAGGCCATGTGTCTGGGAACTCTTGCCGGCCATTTCGGAGATCGCCAGCAACGCCGCGAGCAGGGCGACCAGAAGCGCTATTTTCTTGTTCTGAGTGTCGACGTGACCGTGTCCGCCAGACATTGCTTTTCTCCCTGTCTCTTTGATCTAGATCGTGTCGGTGCGCCTTCATAGACCGGCATAGTTGCAACGAAAAGCCGCGCCTGCGATCCGGTCTTGTACCCACGCGATCCCTTCCCATATCGGTCGCGGGATGCCCGGATAGGGGTCCGCTCTTTCGCCCGCCGCATGCCGGGGGCGCAAATGAAAGGGTAGAGTGATGAACCAAGAGAAATACACCGAACGTATGCGGGGATTCCTGCAGAGCGCCCAGATGCTGGCGCTGCGCGACGGCCATCAGCGCTTCGTTCCCGACCATCTTCTGAAAGTCCTGCTTGACGATCCGGAGGGCCTCGCGGCCAATCTGATCAAGTCCGCTGGCGGAGATTCTCAGGTCGTGCACCGCGAGGTCGAAGCCAATCTCGCCAAGCACCCCAAGGTCGAGGGCCAGGGTGCAGGTCAGGTCTATCTGGCGCCCGAGACGGCGCGCCTGTTCGAGCAGGCCGAAGCGATCTCCGAAAAGGCGGGCGATTCGTTCGTCACCGTCGAGCGGATGCTGCTGGCGCTGGTGCTCGCCAAGGGCACCGAGGCTGCCAACGCGCTGGCCAAGGGCGGCGTGAAGGCGCCGGCGCTCGAAAAGGCCATCCAGGAGCTGCGCAAGGGCCGGACCGCCGACACGGCGTCGGCCGAGAGCGGCTACGATGCGCTCAAGAAATATGCCCGCGATCTCACGCAGATGGCACGCGAAGGCAAGCTCGACCCCGTGATCGGTCGCGACGAGGAAATCCGCCGCGCCATCCAGGTGCTGAGCCGTCGCACCAAGAACAACCCTGTCCTCATCGGCGAGCCCGGCGTCGGCAAGACGGCGATCGCCGAGGGCCTGGCCCTGCGTATCGTCAACGACGACGAGCCGGAATCGCTAAAAGGCAAGAAGCTGATGTCGCTCGACCTCGGCGCCATGGTGGCGGGTGCCAAGTACCGCGGCGAATTCGAGGAGCGGCTCAAGGCGGTGCTGTCGGAGATCGCTTCCGCCGAGGGCGATATCGTCGTCTTCATCGACGAGCTGCACACCCTGATCGGGGCAGGCAAGGCCGACGGCGCGATGGATGCCTCCAACATGCTGAAGCCCGCGCTGGCGCGCGGCGAGCTGCATTGCGTCGGCGCCACGACGCTCGACGAGTACCGCAAGCACATCGAGAAGGACGCGGCCCTCGCCCGTCGCTTCCAGCCGGTGTTCGTGGCCGAACCGACGGTCGAGGACACGGTCTCGATCCTGCGCGGCCTCAAGGAGAAGTACGAGCTGCACCATGGCGTCCGCATCGCCGATGCCGCCATCGTGGCCGCGGCGACGCTGTCCAATCGCTACATCACCGACCGCTTCCTGCCCGACAAGGCGATCGACTTGATGGACGAGGCGGCGAGCCGCATCCGCATGCAGGTCGACAGCAAGCCGGAGGATCTCGACGAACTCGACCGGCGCATCATCCAGCTCAAGATCGAGCGCGAGGCGTTGAAGAAGGAAAGCGATCCGGCGTCGCGCGAGCGCCTGCAGAAGCTCGAAAAGGAGCTGAGCGAGCTCGAGCAGAAGTCGGCTGGGCTGACGGCGCAGTGGAAGTCGGCCAAGGACAAGCTGGCCGATGCCCAGAAGGTCAAGGAGCAGCTCGACAAGGCGCGCCATGAACTGGAGATCGCGCAGCGCAAGGGCGAACTCGCCCGTGCGGGCGAGCTGTCCTATGGCGTCATTCCCGACCTCGAGAAGAAGCTCAAGGCGGCGGAGAACATCGAGCTCAGCGGCAGTCGCGGCGTGAAGGAAGAAGTCATGCCCGAGGACATTGCCGCGGTGGTCTCGCGCTGGACCGGCATCCCCGTCGACAAGATGCTCGAAGGCGACCGCGCCAAGCTCCTGCGCATGGAAGAAGAGCTGCACAAGCGCGTGATCGGCCAGGACGAGGCCATCACCGCGGTCTCCAATGCCGTGCGTCGCGCGCGGGCGGGTCTGCAGGATCCCAACCGGCCGATGGGCTCGTTCCTGTTCCTGGGCCCCACCGGCGTCGGCAAGACCGAACTCACCAAGGCGCTGGCGAACTACCTGTTCGACGATGACCACGCGATGGTGCGCATCGACATGAGCGAGTTCATGGAGAAGCATGCCGTCAGCCGTCTGATCGGCGCCCCGCCGGGCTATGTCGGCTACGACGAGGGCGGTGTGCTCACCGAAGCGGTGCGGCGCCGGCCCTACCAGGTGATCCTGTTCGACGAAGTCGAGAAGGCTCATCCCGACGTGTTCAACGTGCTGCTGCAGGTGCTGGACGACGGTCGCCTGACCGATGGCCAGGGCCGCACGGTGCATTTCAACAACACGCTGATCGTGCTGACCTCCAACCTCGGCAGCGCGCATCTGGCCGCCCTTGCCGAAGGCCAGTCGACCGAAACGGTGCGTGAGCAGGTCATGGAAGAGGTGCGCCGCGCCTTCCGGCCGGAATTCCTCAACCGCCTCGACGAGATCCTGCTGTTCAACCGGCTGAGCCGCGCGCACATGACGGATATCGTCGACATCCAGCTCGGCCAGCTGCGCAAGCTGCTGGCGGACCGCAAGATCAGCATCGAGCTGGACAAGAAGGCCCTGCAGTGGCTCGCCAACCGCGGCTACGACCCGGTCTACGGCGCCCGGCCACTGAAGCGGGTCATCCAGCGCAGCCTGCAGAATCCGCTGGCGACCCTGCTGCTTGAGGGCCGCATCAAGGACGGTGAAACCATCGAGGTCGGCGTCGAGAACGGCGAACTCACGATCGCCGGCCAGCGCGTTCTGGGCGAGGCGGCTGACTAGGCCGCTGCCAGGATGGGCGACTAAACGCTAGTCGCCTTCGGCGATCTTGAGCACTAGTGTCGTTTTACTGAGATTATGACTCCTTCACGGGGTAGGCACGCCGCAGTTTCGCGCGCGCCTTCTCGGTGGTGAAGAGCCATTCGATCTTGGCGCCTTGGTCGTTTCGCGACTGCTCCCAGGCGGCGACCTCGGCTGTGATGGTGGCCT
>JAUXST010000026.1 GCA_030679805.1 Reyranella sp.
CGGCGGCTCGATCGCCATGGGCCATCCGCTGGGCGCCACCGGCGCCATGATCCTGGGCACCGTGCTCGACGAGCTCGAGCGCCGCAACCTCTCGACCGGCCTCGCCACGCTCTGCGTCGGCGGCGGCATGGGCACCGCCACCATCATCGAGCGCGTGTAAGGACCTCGACCCATTGCCCACCCTTCGAGACGGCCGCTGCGCGGCCTCCTCAGGGTGAGGTGTTCAGTAAAGTCCTCACCCTGAGGAGCGAGCAAAGCGAGCGTCTCGAAGGGTGGCCACAGGAAGAATTCGGAGACACACCATGATCACCTACAACGTCGACACGGACGGCATCGCCACCATCACCTGGGACATGCCGAACCGCAGCATGAACGTGCTGAACGAAGCTTCGATCACGGCCTATGCCGGCGCGCTCGAGACCGCGATGAAGGATGCCAAGGTCAAGGGCATCATCATCACCTCCGGCAAGGACTCCTTCATCGCCGGCGCCGATCTGGAAATGCTGCTGGCCGTCGACACGTCCGACGCATCGAAGTTGATGGAGCAGTTCAGCCAGCTGCAGAAGCTGTTCCGCAGCCAGGAGACCGGCGGCAAGCCGGTGGTGGCCGCGATCAACGGCACGGCGCTGGGCGGCGGCTTCGAGATCTGCCTCGCCAGCCACTACCGCATTGCGGCCGCCAATCCCAAGACCAGGGTCGGCCAGCCCGAGGTCAAGATCGGCCTGCTGCCGGGTGGCGGTGGCACGCAGCGCATTCCGCGCCTGGTCGGCGTGATGAACGCGGCGCCCGTCCTGCTCGAGGGCAAGGATCTCACGGTCGATGCTGCCAAGGGCCTCGGCCTCATTCACGAGGTCGTGCCGGCGGGCGAGTTGCTGGCCAAGGCCAAGGCATGGCTGATGGCGCCGGCGACCGAACAGGTCGTGCCGGAGTTCGGCGGCAAGGGGGCCAAGCCGATCGACGGCCGCGCCGTGCAGCCGTGGGACCGCAAGGGCTTCAAGGTGCCGGGCTTCCCCGGCGGCCAAGTGTGGAGCCCGCCGGGCGTACAAACCTTCATCGGCGGCGCCGCCATGATTCGCGGCAAGACCAACGGCGTCTATCCCGCGCCCAAGGCAATCCTGAGCTGCGTCTATGAAGGCCTGCAGCTGCCGTTTGACGCAGGCTTGCGGGTAGAAACCCGCTACTTCGTCTCGCTGCTGCGCGATCCCGTGGCCAAGAGCATGATCCGCACGCTGTTCTTCGGCCTGCAGGAAGCCAACAAGCTCGCGCGCCGGCCCAAGGGCGTGGCCAAGCAGACCTACAGCAAGATCGGCGTGCTGGGCGCCGGCCTGATGGGCGCCGGCATTGCCACCGTCTCGGTGCAGGCCGGTCTCGACATCGTGCTGGTCGATCGCGACCAGGCCGCGGCCGACAAGGGCAAGGCGCATATTGCGGCCGAACTCGACAAGCTGGTGAAGCGCAACCGCCTTACCCAGGACAAGCGCGACGCCATACTGGCCAAGATCAACGCCACGCCCGACTTCGGCGCGCTGAAGGACTGCCAGCTCGTGATCGAGGCGGTGTTCGAGAACCGCGAGGTCAAGGCCGAGGCGACCAAGAAGGCCGAG
Organism: Reyranella sp.; assembly: GCA_030679805.1. Taxonomy (GTDB): domain Bacteria; phylum Pseudomonadota; class Alphaproteobacteria; order Reyranellales; family Reyranellaceae; genus Reyranella. Next base: position 1,605 of record JAUXST010000026.1, read on the forward strand.
GCGTCGCTGCCGGCCGACGCGGTGTTCGCCTCCAACACCTCGACCCTGCCGATCAGCGGCCTCGCCGAGGCGTCGGTGCGGCCGCAGAACTTCATCGGCCTGCATTTCTTCTCGCCGGTCGAGAAGATGCCTCTGGTCGAGATCATCGTCGGCAAGAAGACCTCGCCGGAGACCCTGGCCCGCGCCATGGACCTGGTGCAGAAGATCCGCAAGACGCCGATCGTGGTCAACGACAGCCGCGGATTCTTCACCTCCCGCGTCTGCGGCGCCTTCATCAGCGAGGGCCATCGCATGCTGAAGGAGGGCATTCCCGCCGCCATGATCGAGAACTGCGCGCGCTACGCCGGCATGCCGGTGGGCCCGCTGTCGCTCAATGACGAGGTCGCCATCGACCTCTCGTGGAAGATCATGGACCAGGCGCGCAAGGACGCGGCGGCTTCGGGCCACAAGTATGAGAGCACCGGCACCGAGGACGTGCTCGAGCTGATGCACACCAAGCTCGAGCGCTACGGCCGCAAGAATGGCAAGGGCTTCTACGAATATCCGGCCGACGGCAAGAAGCGCCTGTGGCCGGAACTCACCAAGTACTTCCCGGCCGATCCCAAGCTGCTCTATGGCGAGGGTGAGGAAAAACGCGCCAAGGAAGACGAGATCAAGAAGCGCCTGCTCTACGTGCAGGCCGTCGACACGGCGCGCTGCCTGGAGACGAATGTGCTGACCAACCCGCAGGACGGCGACGTCGGTTCGATCATGGGCCTGGGCTTCGCGCCGCAGACCGGCGGGGCGATCAGCCTGATCGACCAGGTCGGCATCAGGAAGTTCGTGGCCGAGTGCGACGACTTCGCCAAGAAGTACGGCAACCAGTTCGAGGTGCCGAAGCTGCTCCGCGACATGGCCGCCAAGGGCGAGAGCTTCTACGGCAAGTACCATCCGGCCAAAGCGGCGTAGCCATCTTGCTGGGAGCGCGGCACTGCGAGCGGAGTAACTGCCGCTCTGAAGTGGCGCGCTCCCAGCCGATCGTGCCGCCGCAAGCACGGGTCGACCAAAGTGCGGAAGGTCCCGGCCACGAAGCTGGGATATCCTGCGACACTAACCACAATTTAGTTTCATCATCGCATGTGCTGATACATGATCGGCACGGGGAGATGTGCAGGAGGCTTGGCCGCAGGTCGTCCTGAGCATTGGGGGGGCGCATGCCTACAGTGAAAGTTGACGTCGGAACCAACATGGCAACGCAGCTCGGGACGCCAGGCGTTCAGGGCTGGGCCGTCTACTTCAATGCGGCCGGCATCAATCCCGTCTGGACGCCGCTCACCAGTTCAGGCGCCTCCCTGAACAACATTCCCGACCAGAAGGGCCTGAAGGTCTACTTCATCCTGCAAAGCATGTCGCCGGGCGTCACGCCTGTACACAACCCGAGTTCGCCCGGAACCGACCCGATCCAGACGGAAAGCCAGATCACCCCGACCGGCACCGTCTCCAGCGCCCAGACACTGAACTATCGCTACGACAGCTTCGAAGTGACCTTCACGCCCGCGGCCGCCGACGCGGGCAACCTTACCGACATCAATGGCTTCGGCATTCCGATGGCCGTCGAAGTCGTCTATTCGGGGACGAGTCCGACGACCAGCGCGTCGCGCGGGTACATGATCCCCGGCGGCGGCGTCGGCAGCAGCGACACGATCTGGAACGAACTCGCCAGTGCCGGCGGCTCCGGCAGTATCCAGTACTTTGCCGCCGGCGGTGGGCTTGGCAGCGGCCCGCGCATGGCGATCTCGCCCGCGACGGCGCTCGCGAACAACGTCGGCGGCACCAACTATTCGTCTTCCAACTGGAACAATTACGTTACATCGCTCGGGAGCAGTTCGGCGACATCGGCCGGCTCGTTCGGAAGCGCCGGCGCCCAGCAGATCCAGATCGCCGGCTATTTCAACGGCGCTCCCGATGCCAACAACGTCTGGCACAATGCCGGCTTCTATTCCTACCGGGTGACATCCTCGGGCGGCAACTTCGTGTTGACCCCCGATGCCAGCAGCCAGATCCAGGGCGCGATAACGATCACCCCGACCGATCTCGCCAACAGCATCTACATGACGCTGGGCAATGCGACCGTGAGCGGCCTCTCTACCGGCAACGGTACTGGCGGTACGACGACGCTGACCATGAACACCGGCGCCAACAACGAGTGGGGCACGGTCCTGCGCGACTTCCTTGCGGGCTTCACGGCCGGCTACTGGGGCGGCACGGCCACGTCCCTGAACCCGAACGTCTCGGGATCTCTCGTCCTGAACAAGGAATGGAATCAGGACCCCACCTACGCCTTTGGCGGGGCGGTTACCTCCGGGTTCGGGTCTGTGACACCCTTCGGCGCTGTCGCTTATGACGAGTATGCCAAGGTCTTTTTCAACGCGACCAATTCCTACGGCAACGGCTATTCGGATTTCCTGACCAGGGCCTACAACGTGGGCCCGCTCATCAACGTCTCCGACGGTTCCGGCAGCGCCACCGATTCCAACAATATCACCGTCACCCTGTTCGCCGACAACGACACGACGTCGGGCTACACCCCGCAGGTCATCAACAACTACCTGCCCGCCGGCAGCGGCGGATATCTGGTGCCGTCGGGCGTCAACACCAATGGCATTCAGACGACGCTCAACTTCAACGTCGGGACGACGAGCCTCAAGGCCGGCACACCGGTGGCGATCGTCCTCAAGGGGGCGACGTCCGCCGCGGACGTGGTGCTGCCGACGATTACATCCGCCGGCAACTACGGGATCGTCAGCAACGGCAGCGGCGGATATGCGACCTCGGCCTATGGCAGCGCCACCGCCGGCGTCATCAACATCAAGGACCTCCCCGTCACGTCGGCGACGTCGGGCACGGGCGTCAACTGGTACCAGATCCAGGTCGGATCGGGCGGCGCCCAGAAGATCTTCAACCTCTATGAGACGGTCGACAGCGCCGGGAACATCCTCAATCCCGGCTATACGGGCTCGGGTTCCGTATCGAGCGCCATATCGATCGACGGTCTCGCCGCCGTCACGGGCACGGGCGCCGGGCAGTACGTCAACTCTACCAGCGGCATGACGATCAGCTTCTTTCCGGGGGGCACCGATACCCTGGATCCGTCCCTGCTGACGACGGTCTCCGGCACTCTTACGCCGGCGGCGCCTCTGGTGGGCCTGCGGCCGGGCTACACCTCCGCTTCCGGCGCCCCCTTCCACGAGTCGTATGATGCCTGGAGCGCCGGACCGTTGACCACGGTCTACAACGGCGGCCTCGTCTTCGGCTGGAAAGGCGCCGACAACGCGGCCCTCCAGCAGCAGACGGCCACCTCCAACTACTACGTCAGCGCCTATACCAACAAGATCAACGGCGGCGACGTCGCCCGGCTCGTCTTCAGCGCCGCCAGCGGCTCCACCTTGCCTACATCAGGTCTGTCGAGCAGCGGTACAGGCAGCAGCACCATCTATTATACGACGGCAACGGCCGACAGCGACGGCAACTGGGCGACGGGCGCGCCGATCCAGTTCGGCAACGGCACCTACACCGTCCAGATGCAGGAGTTCCTGGCGAGCGATTCGACGTTCCATTCCGCCCTGAACAGCGCCAGCGTCGTGCAAAGCTTTACCGTGCAACAGGGTGCGGCCGTCGGCAGCGGCCAGACCGTTGTCGTTTCAGGACCTCTTTCCAACGTCAGTGCGGGCCTTACCGTCGGCTCCGGCGGCACAGTCCTCGTTTCGGGAGGAACGGCAAGCGCCACGATGGTGAACTCCGGTGGCTCGGAGTTCGTGATTTCAGGCAACGACACCGGAGCGATCGTCCTCGGCGAGCATCAGGTGTGGGCCGGCGCAACCGCCGTCAGCATGACGATCGCCAGCGGCGGTACCGGCCGTGTTTACGGCACGACGTCCGCTGCGGCGGTCAATGGCGGCGGCTATCAGTTCGTTGGCATGGCCAGTAGCGCCACGGCCAGCGGCACGACGATCAACTCGGGGGGCAATCAGTGGCTCCTGAGCGGCGGCGTCGCATCGTCGACGACCGTGCTGAGCGGCGGCAACCTGATCGTCAACTCGGGCGGCATCGCCATGAGCGCCACGGTGATGAACGGTGGCTGGGCGATCGTCGATGGCGTCGGCGCCAATCTCGGCAGCGGCTTCTACGTCACCAGCACCTTCTCCTCCGGCGTCAATTCCGGCCAGCACTATTCCGTCCATAGTGTCACCGGCAATGCGACCGTGTCGGGTGGGTTCATCACCGTCTACTCCGGCGGCACCACCGAGGGAGCGGTCCTCCAGGGCAGCGGCACCTGGCAATATGCGTGGTCCGGAGGACAGGCGAATTCGACGACCGTGAAGTCGGGCACCTATCTCGACGTCTACTCGGGCGGCAGCTCGCTTGCCGCCACGGTCCAGTCGGGAGGATGGGAGTACGTCTGGGGCAGCGGTTCGCTCGCGTCGGCCGCGACGGTGCAGAGCGCGGGCTATGAGGACGTCTATTCCGGCGCCAGCGCCGTCAGCACGACGATCCAGTACGGCGGCTGGCAGCTGGTCTGGGGCGCGGGCACGACGGCGTCGGGCACGAATATCCAGAGCGGCGGCTACATGCAGGTCGACAACGGCGGTTCCGCCGGCGGCGTGATCGTCAGCAACGGCGGCTGGGAGCTGGTCTGGACCGGCGGTGGCGTCAGCGGCACCACCGTGTCGAGCGGCGGCATTGAATACGTATGGGCCAACGCCTCTGCCACCAACACCGTCGTGTCGAGCGGCGGGACCCAGGACAACTTCGGCAGCACGATGAGCACGACGATCGATGTCGGTGGCGTGGGATACGCCTTCTCGGGCGGCATCACGATGTCCGCCCAGGTCAACAGCGGCGGCAATCTCCACGTCGTCTCGAGCGGCGTGGCGGGCGGCGCCTCCGTCAACAACGGCGGCGTGGAATATGTCTGGGGCGGCGGCACCGACAGCGCCAGCACGATCGGCTCGGGCGGCCTGCAGGTCCTGCTTCAGTCGGGCAGCCTGGCCACGGGTACCATACTCGCTGCCGGCGGTTCGTCGCACGTGTCCTCCGGTGGCGTGGCGAGCGGGACGGTGGTCTCCAGCGGCGGCTACCTGCATGTCTTCAACGGCGGCGTGGAAAGCGGCGCCATCGTGAACGCCGGCGGCTACGACTTCATCTGGTCGGGCGGCATCGTCCAGGGCGCTACAATGAACGGCGGCTTCCTGGAAATCCTGAGTGGCGGCGGGGCGAACGGCGGGACCATCGGCTTCACCAGCCTGGGCGGCATCGTGAAGCTCGACGATTCGCAGCATCTCGGCAGCAGCGCCATCAAGATCTCGGGCCTCACCCCGACGGCAGGGGCGATCGACTTCGCCGACATCGGTTATACGTCCGGGCAGACGTCGGCGGCGTGGGCGCAGGATACGGGCAGCGGCACGCTGACCTTGACCAGCGGCGCGCTCCAGGCGTCGGTCACGCTGTTCGGAACCTACGTTGCCAGCAGCTTCAAGCTGGCGAGCGACGGCACTGTGGGAACGATGGTCACCGATCCGGCGGCCGGCAACGACTCCCAAAACCTGATCGCCCAGCCGCACGTCTGACCGGGCGGCGGGCTTCTTCGTGCCGGTCGACGCGAGCCTATATCGCGCGGTCGAGCCTTGTCACGCTGTTGCGGCGCGCCAGGCCTGGGACATCCCGTTCGTCGTCGATCCTCGCCCGCGCCTTCAGCCCGCGCCTTCAG
>JAUXST010000027.1 GCA_030679805.1 Reyranella sp.
GAGCGTGAGTTCCAGGCCGTACTGCTGGTCGTCGTCGGCCAGCCAGGCGTTGACGCCGGCGGCGTAGGACTCGAGCAGGGTACGCGTGCCGGGCGAGAGCGCGTTCACGCTTTCGCTCGCCTGCCGGTAGACGCCGAGCCCGCGCATCGTGCGGTCGGTGTCGATCAGGCCCCCGCCGATCACCCTCGGCGGGATGATCTCGGAGAGACGTCCCTGGCCCAGGCGGCGCATCAGCTCCATCTGCCAGAAGCGGTCTTGGGCGTGGACGTAGCCGAGACCGAAGGCGGCATCCTCGATGGAGCCGGCGATGATGTGCGGCACGGCGTTCTTGTCGCGCAGGATCTCGACCGGAGCTTTCAGCCCGGCGGCCTCGACGTGGCCGCTGTAGGGCGGCAGCGCGCCGCGCACCTGGAAGAAGGTGCCGGCGAGGAAGACCAGAATCGCGAGTGTCGTGCCCGCCAGGAGTTTCAGTAGGCCGGCGCCGAGGCGAAGCATGATCATCGCGCGGGTGCCCGCACGGTCTAGCCGCCGATGTAAGACAGGATGGCCTGGCGGTCGCCGTCGAGATCGGGCGCCGGGGCCCGCGTCGTCGGATCGGCGAAGGCCGACATCTTGAGCGGATTGCCAGCGAGCTTGAGCGTGCCGCCGCTGCCGTCGGGGACCTCGACCACCATGTTGCGTGCCGCCACCTGCGGATGTTCCAGTGCCTGGGCGATGTTGTTGATCGGCCCGCACGGCACGCCGGCCTTGGACACGACCGCGATCCAGTGCGCTGTCGTGTTCGTCTCCAGCACCGAATTGATCTCGCGCTCCAGCTTGCCGTGATGCTTCTGGCGCAGCGCATTGGTCTTGTAGTCGGGATTGGTCGCCATGTCGGAACGGCCGAGCGCCTCGCAGGTCTTGACGAAGAGACTGTCGTTGCCGGCGGCAATGATGATCGAGCCGTCGGAGGTCTTGAAGGCCTGGAAGGGCGTGATGGTAGGATGGCGCGCGCCGAGCGGGCCGGGGATCTCGCCCTCGACCGTGTAGCGCATGATGGCATTCTCGAGCAGCGCGAGCTGGCAGTCGAACATGCCGATGTCGACTTTGGTCGATTCACCCGTCTTGAGGCGGTGGACGAGGGCGGCATTGACCGCGACGGCGGTGTAGAGCCCGGCGCCGATGTCGCCGATCGACATACCGACGCGCGACGGCGGCTGGCCCTCGTTGCCGGTGATGCTCATGATGCCGCCCATGCCCTGCATGACCATGTCGTAGGCCGGGTCCTTGGAATTGGGGCCCGAGTGGCCGAAACCCGACGCCGCGGCATAGATCAACTTGGGATACTTCTGGTGCAGCGTCTCCCAGCCGTAGCCCAGCTTCTCCATCGTGCCGGGGCGGAAGTTCTCGACCACCACGTCGGCCTTTTCGAGCAGCTTCTCGAAGATCTTGCGGTCGGCGTCGCTCTTGAGGTCGAGCGCGATGCTTTCCTTGCCGCGGTTGACCGAGGCGAAATAGGTCGACTTGCCCTTGACGAAGGGCCCGTAGGCACGCGCGTCGTCGCCGCCCTTGGGCGGCTCGACCTTGATCACCCGTGCGCCCATCTCGGCCATCAGCAGGGTGCAGTAGGGGCCGGCGAGAATGCGGGAGAGATCAACGACGAGGATACCCGACAAGGGGCCACTCTTGGAAGCATTGGGGACGGCGTTCTGGGTCATATTCAGTTCTTAGCCAGTGATCCGCCACGAATCCAGCCGGTCGTGACGGCCATTCACCGCACTTGGAGCTTGAAGGTATTGCGAAGAAACGTGGCGACATCCTGTTCGGCACGTGCAAGCGCCGTGGCGTCGCGCCCCATGGTCGCGCCGCGCTGCATGCAGGTGCGGAAGTAGGCGGAAATCGCCGTTTGGTCACGGAGGACTTCGCCGCTGTCGAGCCGGCGCACGCTGCCGCTGTCCACATCGACTTCCGCTTTACATCCGCGGGCGCTTTGCAGGGCCGGCAGGAAGCGCGGCGGGTCGGGGATGTCGAAGTCGTGATACGCGCCCTCGTAGGTGATGACCTTGATCGGGACGCCCTTGGCGGCAAACCAGCCGGCATAGTCGCGGCACGCGGCGGCCGGCGTATAGTCGTCGGCACCGCCGAGCAGCATCAGGATCGGCGCCCCGCCCAGCCGCTCGGCGCGGTAGGGAATGCTGCAGGAAGGGTAGAGTGCGACATGGGCGGCGAAGCGGAGATCGCCGTCGACCATGCCCTGCCGCAGCGGTTCCAGGGCGCTGTAGAGGGCAACCTGACCGCCGCGCGAGAAACCCATGACGCCGATCCGCGCCGAGTCGATGCGGGGGTGGGTCGCGAGCAGCCGCAGCGCGGCGAGCGCATCGGCCAGATTGGCCATCGTCGAAAGCCGGCTTTGATCGCGTGACGTCGACTGCAGGCCGCGCGGCGTGAAACTGTCGACCACGAAAGTGGCGACGCCGAGTGCGTTGAGGCGCGCCGCCCAGGCGTCCTCGCGGCCCGGGAGGATGCCGCCGCTGCCATGGGCGATGACCATCGCCGGCATTCTTCCGTCAGCGGTCTGCGGCAGGGCCAACGTGCCGGCGACGACCGTTCCGGCCGCCGGATAGGTCCTGCGGACGAGTTCGGTCGGCCCGCTTGGCGTCGCGGATCGAAATTCGAGGCGTCCGGTGCGGCCGTCGGCCAACGAGGAGGCAGGTTCGGCGAGGAGTGGCGACGACGTTCCCAGCAGCACGAAGGCGGCAGCGACCGACGACACGAGGGTTCTCATATCCGGGTCCTAACCGGTGGGCCGCCGCGAATCCAGCCACACGTTGGCTGCGGCGGCGGCGATGACGATACTGCCGCCCATCAAGGTCAGATCGTCCGGCTTCTCGCCGTCGAACAGCCATACCCACAGCGGACCCAGCACCAGTTCGAGCAGGCCGAGCAAGGCGGCGCGGCCAGCGGGAATGCGCTTGAGGCTCGCCATATAGAGCAGCAGGCCGCCGGCGAGCTGACCCGGACTGAGCGCCAGCAGCCACGGCACCTGCGACCAGGCAACCGTTTCGGGATGGGCGAAGGGAAGCGCCACCAATCCCGATATCACGCCGGCCAACCAAATTGCCGGCGCCATGCCGACGTCGCGGCGATGGCGAACGACCACGTAGTTGCCGCTCATGCAGAGGACGACGATGAAGGCCACTGCCATGCCGGCGAGCGCGCCGGCCTGCAGGGAGCCGGCGACACTGATGGCCAGCCCCACCACCGCCGCCGCCATGGCGAGGATGGTATGGCCGTGCAGCTTCTCGCCGAGGAAGAGGCGGGCGGCGATCGCGGTGATGAACGGCGTGGCGCCGAACATGATCAGCACATTGGCGACCGGCGCCATGCCGAGTGCCAGGATGAACGCCACGAAGCTGCCGGAGAGCAGCAGCGCGCTCAGCAGCAAGGCGAGGCCCGCATTGCGCACGTCGATCCAGATGCGGCGTCGCTGCCAGAGCAGCAGCGGCAGCATCGCCGCCACCAGGAAGGCAGAGCGCCAGAACGAGACATCCCAGGCGGGCAGGTCGATGCGGCGCACGATGACACCGGCGGTGCTGAAAACCGTTGCGGCGCAGACGGCGTACAAGACGCCGAGCAGGGCCGAACCTGGAGAGGGGGAGGGCGTTGCCATCTTGGTGCCGGCCGTGAATAAGGACTAGTCGTGCAGACGTCCATTCCTTCCCTCGAGGTTCCATCGTTCCGCCCGCGGTTTCCGTGGTGGGGCGGCGATCTGCAGACGATGGCCAACCGCCTGCGCCGCGCTGCCGTCGACCTGGCACCTCATGCCGGGGAGCGGCTGCACTTTCCGCTGGCCGACGGGACCGGCGACACGCTGCTGGCCACGCTGCATCGGCCGGCGATGGCGAAGGCCGGTGCGCCGCTGGTGCTACTGATCCATGGCCTGACTGGCAGCGAGGACAGCCACTACATCCTCAGCCAGGCGCGGCTGCTGCTCGACCGCGGCCATCGCGTGCTGCGTCTCAACCTGCGCGGTGCGGGTCCTTCGCGGGCTTTGTGCGCCGGGCACTATTATGCCGGCCGCAGCCAGGACTTCCGGATGCTGCTGTCGCTCCTGCCGGCCGAGTTCGCGCGGGACGGGCTGGCGGCCGTGGGCTACTCGCTGGGTGGCGCGATGCTGCTGAAGTATCTCGGCGAGGAGGGCGGCTCGTCGCCCCTGAAAGCCGCTGCCAGCGTCTGCGCTCCGATCGACCTTGCCATCACCTGCCGCAACATGATGCGGCCGCGTAACCGGATCTATCATCACCACCTCCTGGGCCAGATGAAGAGCGAGGCGACGGGCGAGGGTGCCGTGCTGTCGGCCGCCGAGCGCGAGGCGATCATGAGCTCGCGCACGGTGTGGGAATACGACGACGCCTTCATCGCGCCGCACTACGGCTTCGGCAGCGCGGAGAATTACTACGAACGCTGCAAGCCGCTGCGATTCATGACCGACATCCGCGTGCCGACCCTGATGCTGGCTGCAGGCAACGATCCCTGGATTCCGGACAATCTTTATCGCGGCTACGATTGGGCCGCCAACAAGGCGCTCGTGCCGTTGCTGCCGGTGTCCGGGGGCCATGTCGGCTTCCACGGCGCCGGCAGCGACCAGCCGTGGAGTGATATCGTGATCGCGAGGTTCCTCGAACATGGCTGACCTGGAACCGATGACACTGATCGTGGGCGTTGCCTGTTCCCTGGTCGCCCTCGTCCTGGCGTGGCGAGCCTATCGCGGCGCAGCGGCCGAGCAGGAGAGGCGCAAGCGGGAAGACGAGGAACGTAACCGCCGCGGCTAACTGCGCGTCAGGAGCGCCAGCAACGCCTTGGCGGCCGGGCTGAGATAGCCGGCGCGACGGTGGATGGCGGTGATCGGGATGACGGTGCGCATGGCAGGGATGTCCAGCGCCACCAGCGTGCCTTGCCGCAGTTCGTCGCGCACGCTGCTTTCTGGCACCAGCGCCAGGCCGAAGCCGGCCTGTGCCAGACGCTTCTGGGCCGTCAGGCTGTCGATCAGGGTGACGTCGGCGGCATCCAGCCCGGCGCGGATCAGCTGGCGCGCGAGCACGTGGCCGGAGGAATCGCGTTCGTCGGGCGCTGGTGGAAAGCCGATCCAGCGTTCGCCTTCCAGAGCGCGTGCGTGGCGCACGCGACGTCCGGCCAGGCGATGCGCGGGGGCGGCCACGACCAGCATCGCTTCGTCGCCCGCGTCCTGCGAGACCAGTTCCGGACGTTCGCTGGCGAAGTAGCGCAGGCCGAGCGTGGCCTCGCCGCGCCGTACCAGGTTGGTTACCTCAGCGCTCGACGCGGTGCGGAGTTCGAGGCGCACGTCCTTCGAGCGGCGCGCGAACCGGCGCAGCACGTCGACGATGTGGGTGTCGGCAAGGGTGCCGACCAAGGCGAGTGAGATCGCGCCGCGCATCCCGGTCTTCAGGCCCTGTACCGCCTCGCGCCCGTCCTTGAGAGCCGCAAGTGCGGCTTCGGCATGGGGCAGGAAGGCGCGGCCCGCCTCGGTCAGCCGGGCACGGCCGCGGATGCGATCGAACATCGGCGCGCCGAGTTCGTCTTCCAGGAGGCCGAGCCGACGGCTGATGGCCGGCTGCGAGCGGTGCAGCCGGTGTCCGGCCTGGGTGAAGTCGCCGAGTTCGGCGATGGCCACGAAGGTTTGTATCTCATCGATATTCATGGATCAGGAATCCAGATGCCAACTCTAAGAACTATGCATTTTACAACGGATAGCGCAGCGCCGAGGTTCGGGCGACCGGAATTGACCCGAACGAGGAGAAACAGCATGCGCAGCCCAGCGGAGAAAGCGGCGGCCTTCCGCGCCCTGCACGAGCGACCAGGCGCCTTCAT
>JAUXST010000028.1 GCA_030679805.1 Reyranella sp.
CGTCGATGCCGAAGGCGGGCCCGTAGGCGATGCCGCCGCGAACGTTGGCGCCGGCGCTCCAATGCAGCTTGGTGCGGATCGCCGTGCGCGGCGCGAACAGGCGGGCCGACTTGCTGCCCCCTGAATTTCCCTTGGCGGCGAGCCCGCGCAGCGCCGTTACATCGTCGAGGATCCAGAACGAGCGGCCGTGCGTGGCCGCCACGAGGTCGGTGTCCTTGAGCTTGAGATCGTAGACCGGCACGACCGGCAGGCCGCCGGCCATGCGCGTCCAGTGCTCGCCGTCGTCGAGGCTGAAGAAGATGCCCGTTTCCGTGCCGACGTAGAGCAGGCCCTTGGCGACCGGGTCGGCGCGGACGACGCGCGTGATTTCATTCGCCGGCAGGTCGCCCTTGATGGACTTCCAGCTGCGGCCGCCGTCGGTGCTCCTGAACAGGTATGGCTTGTAGTCGGCGAGCTTGTAGCGCGTGGCGGCGACGTAGACGGTGTCGGCGTCGTGGGCCGATACTTCGACGCAGCCGACATAGGCGAGTTCCGGCATGCCCTTGGGCGTCACGTTCTTCCATGCCGTGCCGTCGTCGCGGGTGACATGGACCAGCCCGTCGTCGGTCGAGGCCCAGATCTCGCCGGCGCGGTGCGGCGATTCGACGACGCAGGCGCAGGTCGCGTGAATTTCGGCGCCAGCGCTTTCGCGGGTGATGTCCCCGCCGGAAGCGCCTTGGCGCGCGAGGTCGTTGAGGCTGAGATCGGGCGAGATCTTCTGCCAGCTCATGCCTTCGTCGCGCGTGCGGAACACGCAGTTGCCGCCGACGTAGAGCGTGCCGGCATCGTGGGCCGAAAACACGATGGGAAAGGTCCAGGCGAAGCGGTATTTGAGGTCCTTGGGCGCAATGCCGGTCGATTCCTCGGGCCACACGTTCACGAGCTGGATCTGGCGCGTGCGATGGTCGTAGCGTTGCAACGCGCCGGCGCCGCCGGGGCTCGAACCGACGGCTCCGACATAGACGACGTTGTGGTCCTTCGGATTGACGGCGATGAAGCCGCTCTCGCCGGTGCCCGGATAACTGCAGTCGGCCAGCGTGATGACGCCCCATTCCGAGGCGCTGGGCACCGCGATCGAGGTGTTGTCCTGCTGCGTGCCGTAGACCCGGTAGGGATACTGGTTGTCGATGTCGAGGCGGTAGAACTGCGCCGTCTTCTGGTTATAGATGGTCGACCACGAGGCGCCGCCGTTGAAGGAGACGTTGGCGCCGCCGTCGTTGCCCTCGATCATGCGGCTGCAATCGTTGGGGTCGATCCACAGATCGTGGTTGTCGCCGTGCCGCGTCGTGATCTCGCTGAAGCTGCTGCCGCCGTCGGTCGACTTCCACATCTGGAGATTGGTGACGTAGACGGTGTCGGCGTGGCCGGTGTCGGCGAAGACGTGGGTGTAGTACCAGGGCCGGTGCATCAGGTCGCGATTGGCCGAGACCATCGTCCAGCGCGCACCGTAGTCGTCGGAGCGGTAGAGGCCGGTCTTGTCGCCGGTCTTTTCGTCACTCTCCGCTTCGATCAAGGCCCAGACGCGGCCGGCGCGTACGGGCGATGCGGTCACGCCGATCTTGCCCAGCATGTCGTCGGGGAGGCCTGGGTTGCGCGAAATCTCCTGCCAGGTGTCGCCGCCGTCGGTGCTGCGGAAGAGGCCGCTGCCCGGGCCGCCACTCGATATGTTCCAGAAGTTGCGCCGTGCCTCCCACATCGAGGCGAACAGGATGCGCGGATTGGCGCGATCCATCGTGAGCTCGATCGCGCCGGCCACATCGCTGCGATAGAGGATCTTCTCCCAGCTCTTGCCGCCGTCCTTCGAACGGAACACGCCGCGTTCGGTGTTCGGGCCGAACACGTCGCCCAGCGCCGCGACATAGATGAGATCTGGGTTCTGCGGATGGATGCAGATGCGGCCGATGAACTTGCTGTTCTTCAAGCCGATGTGACTCCAGGATCGGCCGGCGTCGGTCGACTTGTACATGCCGTCGCCGTAGGACACATCGAGGCGGATCGCGGTCTCGCCGGTGCCGGCATAGATCACGTTGGAGTCGGACGGCGCCACGGCGATCGAGCCGACCGCGGCACTGCCCATGTAGTCGTCCGACACGCAGCGCCAGAATACGCCGCCATCGACCGTCTTCCAGATGCCACCGGCGCAGGCGCCGAAATAGAACGTCATCCGGTCGACGGGATCGCCGGAGACGGCGACGACTCGACCGCCGCGTGACGGGCCGATGCAGCGCCATTTGAGCGCGTCGAAACGCGGCGAGACGGGCGTACTGGTCTTCTGTGCCATGGGGAGGGAGTGCCGATCTGTAATTGTGGAGCGCAGGAGTAACGGTAGGGCAGATGCGCGGGACAACGCAACCCGAGTCGTCCGCTTAGATCCTGTCGATGACAGCGGTTCTGAAGCGGCGCATTTCCGCGATCATGGCCGCGGCGTCTGGGCGGCCGAAATCGATGTCGATCGCCGTGACGCCCATGTCCCGCAAGGCGCGGAAATCGCCGATGATGTCGGCCTCGCTACCGGAGAACAGGCGGCGCTCGCCATTGGAGGCGACGGGCGGCACCGCTGCGCCATAGCGTTTGACGCGATAGGCGACGCCGACGGCGCCGGGGTCGCGCCCGGCCTCGGCCGTGGCCTTGCGCAGGCGGGAGATGCCGGCATCGAGGCGCGGCAGCGTATCGAGCAGATGCTTGTTGTTGCTGCCGATAGGATACCAGGCATCGCCGATGCGGGCGGCGCGGCGTAAGGCGGGACCGGCCTCGCCACCGACCCAGATCGGCGGGTGCGGCCGCTGCACTGGCTTGGGCTCGAGCACGATGCCGTCGAACTTGGTGTAGCGGCCGTCGAAGCGCGGCGCTGCCTCGGTCCACAGCACGCGGAACGCGTCGATGTATTCGTCGGTCACCGCGCCGCGATCGGCGAACGGTGTCGTGACGACGGCATCGAACTCGGTCTTGAGCCAGCCGGCGCCGATGCCCACGACCAGCCGCCCGCCGGACAGGACGTCGAGAGTGGCCAGCATCTTGGCAGCCAGCACGGCGGGGCGGTGCGGCACCACCAGGACTGCCGCCACCAGGCGAATGCGCGTCGTCTTGGCCGCGACATAAGCCATGCCGATCAACTGCTCGTGGCGCGCGGTCGGCGCATCCTCGTAGAATTCGCCGCTCTCGGAGTAGGGATAGCCCGGGACCTTCGTGTCGGGCAGCACGACATGATCGGTCATGGTGAGATAGTCGAAGCCCATCGCCTCGCCCTGCTGGGCGATCTCCGTCATGTCGGCGACGGCGGCGAGCGGGCCGGAGTTCGGCAGGTTGAAACCGATCTGCATGGTCCGGCTCAGATCATCTTGCGGACGATGTGCCGGCGGTTCGAGGTGAACGGACGTACTTCGCTGGGCCAGCGCCCCTTTTCGGCGGCTGCCGCCCATTCCTTACTCAGCAGCACATCGGGGCTGTCGAGTTCGTAGAGCGCCACATAGTTGGGCTCGCTGCCGCCATCGAGCAGCTTGCGCTCGCCGGCGAGGTTGAAGGCGGCGGGCTCGGTCTTCCAGCGGGTGACAGCGCGGACGCCCGGCACCTTCAGCAGCAGGGGCACGTGCTCGGTGTCGTAGACCTCGTTGAACAGCGCTTCCTTTTCCTTCGTCACATCCATGCTGACGATGAACAGGTATTTGGTGGCGATCGTCATATCCCAATCCCTCGATGTCGCGTTGGTTATGCGGCCTGCGCCGCCTGTTCGACCGTCGGGCCGTCGCCGGCCAGCGTGGTCCGGCGCATGTCGCGCGGTTCGTGGGCCGGGAAGGGCCGGGCGCGATGCATGGTCTGGCGGTTGTCCCACATCACCAGGTCGTCGACCCGCCATTTGTGGGTGTAGACGAACTCGCGCTGGGTGGCGTGCTCGATCAGGTCGCGCAGATAGCCGCGCGCCTCGGGCATCGGCCAGCCGACGATGCCGCCGGCATGGGACGAGAGGTAAAGCGACTTGGCGCCAGTCACCGGATGGGTGCGCACCATGCACTGACGGACCGGCCTGAAGCGCTCGCGCTCCTCGTCGGTGAAGTCGTAGAAGCCGATGATCTGGCGCGAGAACATCTGGCTGTGTTCGCAGACCATGTCGGCGACCTCGGTCTTGGTCTCGTCGTCCAGCGCATCGTAGGCCGCTCGCATGTCGGCGAACTGCGTGTTGCCGCCCTTCGACGGGATGCTGACGGCGTGCAGCAGCGAATATTTCGCCGGGACGACCTTGAACGAACTGTCGGAGTGCCACAGGCGGTTGCCGATGGCGAACAGCCGGCGGCGGTCGTCGCGAGGGAAGGGCGTGTTGTTCTTGTCGAGGTTGGAGACGTCGGCGAAGGTCGTGGGCAGGCGGGCCTCGTTTGCCGCGCGCAGGCTGGTGCCGATGGCGTGCTCGATCTCGCCCAGGCTCTGCGTGAAGGCGAGCTGCTGGGCGTCATCGATCTTCTGGTCGCGGAACACCAGCACGGCGTATTTATCCATGCCGGCATGGATCGTGGCCACCTCGTCCGTAGTCAGCGGCTTGCGCATGTCGATGCCGGACACTTCGCCCGCAAAGCAGGGTCCAACTTGGCGGATGGTGATCGTCATGAGCTCCTCCTCATCGACAGGGCGAGCATTGCGCCGGCAGGGCGAACACCGCTTCCTGCTTGTGCAGGGTGACGCTCTCGTGGCGCGGGGGTGGCCAGATGCCGCCGCCACCCGGCGGCATGGCGATCGCGCGCAGCCGCTCGCGCTCACCCATGTTCTTGTAGGCCCAGACATGGACCCATTGGTTGAGCGGACCGAGGTCGGTGTGGCCCGCGAAAATCAGGGGCGAAATCTCGTTGCGCGCCTTGATGCGCGGCGTCCACGCTTCGATCACCCTGGGAATGCCGCCCGGATTGTAGGTATAGGTGCGGAACTCGTAGAGCGGTCCGTGGTCGCCCGGCTGGAAATTCGGCGAGAACGGCGCCGGATGGAGAATCTTGCTCTCCATGTCGACGATGAATTCCTGGACCTTGACAGGCCAGACCTTGGTCTCGATCGCCTCGGCGCGGATGCGGTCGCGCTCATTCAGGTCCTTGTAGGGCCAGATATGGATGATCTGGTTGAGCGTGCCGACCTCGGTGCGCCACAGCCCGGCCAGCGGCGAGAGCCTGGCCCGTGCCGGCAAGCCGGCGCCGAAGCGCTCCTCGAACGTGGCGGCGGTGCCGGGCTTCAGCAGGTAGGTGCGCATCTCGAAGATCATCGTCCTGCCCCTCAGTCGGCGGCCCGTGCCGTGGCGGGTGATGTCTTGAACGCCGGCATCACTTCCTTGGCGAAGCGGTCGAGCTGCTCCAGCGCCACGGCGAGCGGCGTGCCCAGCGGCATACCGCAGCTGATGCGCTCGAGGCCCGGGTAGCGTTTCTCCTGCGCTTTCAGCTGCTCGATGATGTCGGCTGGCGTGCCGGCGAGGAACCCGCCGGCCTTCACCGCATCCTCGATCCGGGGCAGCTTGGTGGTGGCCGCAAGCCTGGGATCGCGCATCGCCGCGATCTGCTCGTCGGAGAGCGCACGCACCAGGCGCAGCTCACCGAACATCTTCATGTTCTCTTCGTAGTATTTTCCGGCCGCCTTCATGGCGGCCTCGCGGCTCTCGCCGATGAAGTACTGGAAGCCCAGCGACAGGCGCTCGCCCAACTCGAGCTTGATGCCGCGGCGCGCGTAGGCCGCCTGGAAGGCGACCATGTGCTTGTCCACAGCGCCGCCTTCGGCCGAGCCGCCGCCGATCACGCCCGAGATGCCGTGCTTGGCCATGAAGTCGAAGGCGCGGTCGGAGCCGCTCTGGATCGGCTGCCAGCATTCCACCGGCCGGCGCAGCGGGCGCGGCACCAGCGTGATGTCCTTCAGCGTGTAGCCGCGATAGGGCACCTCCGGCGGGATCGTGTAGTAGGTGCCCTTGTGCGAGAATTTCTCCTCGTTGAAAGCCTTGAAGATGACGTCGCAGCCTTCCTCGAACATTTCGCGGTTCGCCGCCTGGTCGGTGAGCGGGGCGCCGAAGCTCTCAACCTCACGCGTGTGATAGCCGCGTGCCACACCGAAGGTGATGCGACCGCCGCTCAGCACGTCGGCCATCGCATAGTCCTCGGCCAGGCGCAGCGGATGCCACATCGGCACGACGTTGAAGCCGCAGCCGATCCGGAGGTTCTTCGTCTGGCCCGTGAGATGCAGCGCCATCATCAGGAGGTTCGGGATGCACTCGGTGCCCTCGGGCTGGAAGTGATGCTCGGCCATCCAGAAGGTGTTGTAGCCCAATCCGTCCATCTGCTTGGCGTAGGCCACAGCCTTGTGCAGGACGCTCGCCAGCTCCTCGTTGGAATAGCGGCGATCGTTGATCGGCGTGCCGCCGTAGCCCGCATTCTCCAGGTCGACGGAGCCGACATAGGAGCTGTCGAATTTCGTGATCATGGGCGATCCCTTCCTCAGCCGGGGAGGCGATATCGGTGAATAGTTCCGCATTCGCGGGTAGAGCCGTCAAGGTTTTCGTCCCGCAGAGCGGGCTTCAGCGCGCCGCCGCCCGGATCATGTCGGCGCACTTCTCGCCGATCATGATCGAGGGCGCATTGGTGTTGCCGGCGACGATGGTGGGCATGATCGAGGCGTCGGCAATGCGGAGGCCCGCGATGCCATGGACCCTGAGCTGCGGGTCGACCACGGCGTCGGGCTCGCGGCCCATGCGGCAGGTTCCGACGGGATGCAGGTTGGAGACACCGGTGGCGCGCAGGTAGTCGCGCAGCGCGCTTTCCTCCATCACCGAGGCGCCGGGCATGATTTCCTCGACCACGAACGGCTTCAGGGCCGGCTGCCTGCCGATCGCCCGGCAGATCGCCATGCCTTTCAGCATGGCGTCCCAGTCGTTGGCGGTCTTGAGGAAGTTGAAGCGGATCTCGGGCGCCGCCAGCGGATCGGCCGACTTCAGCCGCACCGTGCCGCGGCCGTCGGGGCGGAGATGCACCGGCGAGAGGCCGAAGGCGGAGAAAGGCTGGGCGATCACGCCGTGGCGGTTACGTTCCTTGACCGCCCAGGCGAACATGTTGATCTGCAGGTCGGGCCGCTCGAGCCGCTTGTCGCTGCGCACCATGGCGCCGACGAAGAGGCCCATCGAGGCGAGGGG
This sequence comes from Reyranella sp., assembly GCA_030679805.1. Lineage (GTDB taxonomy): Bacteria > Pseudomonadota > Alphaproteobacteria > Reyranellales > Reyranellaceae > Reyranella. The sequence continues at coordinate 7,181 of JAUXST010000028.1, forward strand.
CCCGGTGCGGCCGAAGGCGTACATCATGCCGGCCAGGATGCGACGCGGCAGGCTGTTCACCAGATCGTTCATGGTGACGGGCTGGCTGCATTTGTAGGCGATGTAGGTGTTGAAGTGGTCGTGCAGGTGGCTGCCGACGCCCGGCATGTCCTTCACCACCGTGATGCCGTGTTGTTGCAGGTGTGCCGCCGGGCCGAGGCCGGACAGCATCAGGAGCTGGGGCGATCCGTAGACGCCGCCCGAGACGATGACCTCGCGCTTGGCCTTTGCGACCTGCAGGCCATCAGGCGTGCGGTACTCGACGCCGACGGCGCGGCCGTTCTCGATCAGCACCCTGGTGGCGTGCGCGGATGTCGCGATGGTGAGGTTCTTGCGCTGCTTGGCGTCCTTGAGATAGGCGCGAGCGCTCGACCAGCGGCGTGAGTTGTTGATCGTGGTCTGGTAGTAGCCGACGCCTTCCTGGGTGGCGCCGTTGAAGTCGGGATTGTCGGGGATGCCGGCTTCGATCGCGGCGTCGTGCATGGCCTTGGCGAGCGTGGGCTTCCACGCATGGTCCTGCACCTTCAGCGGCCCGCCGGTGCCGTGAAAGCCGTCCGCGCCGCGGGCGTTGTCCTCGGCACGCTTGAAGTAGGGCAGCACCGTCTCGTAGTCCCAGCCCTCGCAGCCGCGCTGGCGCCATTCGTCGTAGTCGGCGGCATTGCCGCGCATGTAAACCATGCCGTTGATCGAGCTGGTGCCGCCCAGCACCTTGCCGCGCGGCTGATACATGACGCGGTTGTTGAGTTCGGGCTCGGGCTCCGAATCGAACATCCAGTTGACCTTCGGATTGTTGAAGGTTTTGTGGTAGCCGAGCGGCACGTGGATCCAGGGATAGGAGTCGCGCGGGCCGGCCTCGAGCAGAAGCACGGCGTAGCGCCCGTCCTCGCTCAATCGTCCGGCGATGGCGCAGCCGGCGGAACCCGCGCCGGTCACGATGAAATCGTACGAAGCCTCGCCTTGCATTCCGCCCTCGCTGCTTTTTCCGGACCGTAGAGCCTTTCCCGGTCCACGCGCCAGCGCGCGGGAACGCGTAGCAGAATTGGCGCTAGAGGGAGGGCCGCCGCAACGCGGCGGAGCGGTAGCGGATTCAAGCGTCGGCGGTCACCGGTGCGGCGCTGCCGCAGTGCGTACAGCGCGGGCTGGTCGCGAGGCGCAATCCCTTGCAGCCGGGGCAGGCGCCGAGGTCGAAGCGGGTGAGGTCGGGCAAGGCGCGGTCCGTCCGCACCGGCGGGGCGGCGAACAGGTCGCCGAGCACATCGCGCCAGTTCATGACGCGGCCCGGTCGCAGACATCGATCCATTCGGCGCCGACGAGGGCCGCCAGGCGATCCGGGCTGATGCGCAGCGCCGAGTTGGTCGAGCCGGCGGCGGGCACGACCTCGTCGAAGTCTTTCAGCGACACGTCGCAGTAGACGGGAAGCGGCGTGGCGAGCCCGAACGGACAGACGCCGCCCACCGGATGACCGGTCAGGGCGGCGACTTCGTCGGCGCCCAGCATCCGCGGCTTGCCGCCCAGCACGTCCTTGATCTTGCGGTTGTTGAGCCGCGCGTCGCCCGCCGCCACGATCAGCAGAGTGCGATCCTTGATGCGGAGCGACAGCGTCTTGGCGATCTGTGCCGGCGCCACGCCATGGCCGCGCGCCGCCATCTCGACCGTGGCGGTGCTGGCGTCTGTTTCGACGACGCTGATGTCGGGGGCGTGCGCGGCCAGGAAGGCGCGGACGGTCTCTACACTCATCTCGATGCAACCTTGAACAAGAGGGCAGGGCAACCTAGCGTCGTGCCGCGCCCTCTGGAAGGCGCCCTTTTGACGGCGTGAGGGAGCAACAGTACCGATGAACGAGCAGTGGATCGAGACGGCTTATACGATTTCGACCTGGGTCCTGCCGGCGATCCTCGCCATCACGTTGCACGAGGCGGCGCACGGGTTCGTCGCCTACCGCTGCGGCGATTCGACAGCCTGGCAGCTCGGCCGAGTCACCCTCAATCCACTGAAACACATCGACCCCTTCGGCACGATCGTGCTGCCGGGCCTGCTCCTGCTGCTGCGCGTGCCCTTCATCTTCGGCTACGCCAAGCCCGTGCCGGTGAATTTCCACGCCCTCAACAATCCGCGCCGCGACATGGTCTGGGTCGCCGCCGCCGGACCCGCCATCAACATCGCGATGGCCGTGGCGGCGGGTCTGCTGGCCCATCTCGTCGTCTTGCTGCCGCCGGTCGCTGCGGAATGGAGCATCCTCAACCTGGAGAACGCGATCGCCATCAACGTGATCCTGGCGGTCTTCAACATGATCCCGCTGCCGCCGCTCGACGGCGGCCGCGTCGCCGTCGGGCTGCTGCCGCGGTTCCTGGCGACGCCGCTCGCCCGGCTGGAACCCTTCGGCATGCCCATTCTGCTCGGCCTGCTGTTCGTCCTGCCGATGATCGGCCAGCAGATCGGCCAGAACCTCGACATCGTCGGCTGGCTTTTGAGGCGTCCCGTCAGCGAGGTGATCGATTTCGTTTTCCGGATTACCGGCAATGGCTGAGCATGTGACGATGCCCGTCTCGTCTCGGAGCTAGAAAATCTTCAGTCTCTACCTCGCGCTCGGCGCCATGACGGTGCAGCAGACCTTCGCGACGATGGGGCGCTCGACGGTGCCGCTGATCGCCGCCGCCATCGTGGCCGACCTCGCGGTCGATCCGGCGCTGGTCGGCGTCTATCTCGCCATCGGCTCAGTCGCGGGCTTCATCACCACCATGGGCTGCGGCGGCTTCATCCTGCGCTTCGGCGCGCTGCGCATGACCCAGGTCGGCATGCTGGGCCTTGGCTTAGGCCTTGCCGTCACCACCGCGGGCTGGCTGCCGTTGTTTGCCCTGGGTGCCTTCGTGGGCGGCTTGGGCCAGGCGCTGTCGACGCCGTCGAGCTCGCACCTGTTGGGAAGGCTCTCGCCCAGGCATCTGGCGCCGCTGATCTTCTCGGTGAAGCAGACCGGTGTGCCGGCGGGGCTGATGCTGGCGGGCGTGGTGGCGCCGCTGCTGGCCGTCGAAGCGGGCTGGCGCGTGGCACTCCTCGTGGTGGCCGGCCTTTGCTTCCTGACGGTCGTGGCGTTGCAGCCACTGCGCGCGCGCTTCGACACCGACCGCAATCCCGCCCAGCCGCTGTCGCCGGCCGACATCAGGGCGAACGTCGCGGGCGTCCTGCGCGATCCGGCGCTCAGGACCATGTGCGTGGCGATGTTCAGCTTCGTTGGCCTGCAATCGCTCTTCACCGGCTTCTTCGTGCTCTATCTCGTGCGCGGCCTGGGCTACGACCTCGAACGCGCCGGCCTCGTCTTCGCCACTGCCGTGGCCGTCGCGGTGCCGGCGCGCATCGGTTGGGGCTGGCTCGCCTCGCGCCTGGTGAAGCCCGCGACGCTGCTGGCGCTGCTCGGCATCGCCATGGCGGGTGCGGCCACACTCGCCGCCTTCATCGATCCCGCCTGGCCGACTTGGGTCGCCACCGTGATCGCCACGGCCTTCAG
>JAUXST010000030.1 GCA_030679805.1 Reyranella sp.
CGCTGGCTGCTGTTCGACAACCACAAATTCACCGGCAACTTTGCCGCCCACCGCGCGCTCCACTCGAAGGCGCAGGACGCCCTGCCCGCCGCACTCGCCTACATGCGCGCGCGGACCGAAAGCGCGCTGTCGATCGTCGACAAGCATCTCGCCCCGCGCCGCTTCATGCTGGGCGACCGGCCGACGATCGTGGACTTCTCCCTGGCGGGATACCTCTACGACCCGACCGAAGAGACCGGGTTCGATCTTGCCACGGCCTGGCCCGCGATAGATGCTTGGCGCGGGCGCGTGGCGGCGCTGCCGGGCTGGAAGCCGCCCTATGAGATGATGCCGGTGGGAAATTCCATGCCCATGCGGCTTTGAACGATCGATCGACCCGTTGAATTGCCCGTTGGATTGAAGGTCTTCAATCCCAGACGCCGCGCGGAACCGCGAGGCGCAGAGCGCGTTCAACCAGTTGCGGCCAATTTCTTCGAGTTGGCAGAGGGGGGATCGGATGACTTCGGAAGGACTCACAAGAACTCTTGGCCGCGCGGTCGCCGCCGTTTGGGGGGACCTGCCGGCCAGCGTGCAGCACGAGCTGTTCGAATCGGCCGTACGACTGTCGGGCTCGGGCACCCGCGAGCAACTGGCCGTCTTCCTGCATCACCGGCATCCCCGAACGGCCGACGGCGGCAAACCCGCCCGTGCAGTGCCCGAGCCGGATAGCCTGGGCGGGTAGCCCATCGGGGTTTTGGCCTATGTGCCCCCATCTTCGCCCAGCAACGCGAGCCAGGCTCACTCGACGCTGATGTTGGCGGCCCGGATGACCTTCTCCATCTTCTCGACTTCCGCCGCGATGAACCTGGCGAAGTCGGCGGGCGATCCCGGCAGGACAGTACCTCCCATGTCGGCGAGCTGGCGCTTGAAGGCAGGATCGGCGAGGGCGATGTTCACCTCGCTGTTCAATTTGTCGACGATGTTGGGCGGCGTGCCCTTGGGCGCGCCCACGCCGTACCAGGAGCTGAACTCGAAGCCGGGCAGGACCTCATCCAACGTCGGAACATCGGGCAGCACGTCCAAGCGTGTCTTGGTGGTGACCGCCAGAGCCCGCAGCTTGCCCGCCTTGATGAGCGGAAGCGAGGAGGCCACCGGGCCGAAATAGACCTGCACCTGTCCGCCGGTGATGCCGAGAAACACCTGGGCGCCACGGTAGGGCACGTGGAACAGCCTGACCTGGGCCATCATCTGGAAGAGTTCGCCGGCGATGTGGGTGATGGTCCCGGTCCCCGCTGACCCCATGTTGACCGCGCCGGCATTGGCTTTCGCCCAGGCGATGAATTCCGGAACGGTGTTGGCCGGGACCGACGGATGCACTTCCATGACCATCGGCATGCGATAGATGCCGGCGACGGGCGCGATGTCGTGGACGAAGTCGTAGGCGAGCCTGTCCTTGAACACCGCGTCGATGGCGTTGTTCACGAGCACCAGGAGCAGCGTGTAGCCGTCCGGCGTGGCCTTCGCCACGGCATCGGTGGCGATCTTGCCGCTGGCGCCGGGTTTGTTCTCGATCACGAACGGCTTGCCGAGCCCTTCCGACAGCCGCTGGCCGATCAGGCGGGCAATGATGTCGGGCGCGCCACCGGCGCCATAGCCTTCGAGGAGGCGCACCGGTCGTGATGGATAGGTCTGCGCGGCCGACAAGGTGGGAAAAGCGGCAGCGCCCACTGCCAGGTGCACAAGGGTTCTGCGGCGAAGTCTCATGGTGCCACCTTTCCGAAGAGAAAAGGACTTGCAAACCGACCACGCTACGCCGAGCTGAGCCATTCCACGCAAAACGCCAGCGCGCCGAGCCTACACCGGGGACGGACGGGCCGGAAGGCAAAAGGCGCCGGTCGATGGTCAATGGCCGATGGTCGATCACGCACCCGACACTATTCCTGCGGCGGGTAGCGCTCGAACATCGGCAGTTCATGAGCGCGCTCCATCCATCCGATCCGCTCGGCAACCTGGATCTGCGCTTGCGCCGGAACCAGGCCAGGATCGTCGTAGGTCGCACTCTGGATATCGACGATGCCCGGCAACACCTTCGCATTCTCGTAGAAGAGTCCGGTGCCGCAGTCGGGGCAGAAAAGCCGCCGGCCATGTTCCGAAGAGGCGTAGACCTTGGGCGTGCCCTTCGTCACCTTGACCGCGCTTTGCGGGTACATCGTCCAGCCGACCATCGGTGCACCGGCGTGACGCCGACAATCCGTGCAATGGCACAGCGCGTGGGTGAGGACATCGCCCTCGGCCTGATAGCGAATTGCGCCGCAATGGCAGCCACCGGTGATCATCGTTCGCTCTCCTCCGTCGGTATTGTCGTGGACTAGGCAGCCTGGCGCCCCTGCTCCCGCACGTCGCGCACCTCGAGCAGATCATCGTACAGGCGGCGATCCAACCGGAACGACGCCATGAAGTCGCTGTCGATGCCGTTTGGAACCGGCGTCGCCTTCAGGAACGCACAGAGCCGGGCGGCATCGTCGCCGCGTGCGAAGGCAAGCCGGATCGTCCAGCCGGAGTTCTCCACGGTGCCGCTCCATTCACCGACGTTGCCGACGAGATCGATCGCCGCCGCGAGCAGCGGCAGGCACTGATCGTCGGGACGTCTTGATTTCGACGTGACATCCGGGTCGATGCGGCCGAGAACAATGTAAGGCCGGGGATGCCGCGCGGCGAAGAGTTGGGCATCGAGCCAGACGGCAACATCGCGAAGTGTCAGAACGGTCATGCGGCAGCACCTCCAGACGCAGACTCCTACGTGAACAAAATAGGAACATCAAGCCGCTGCAGGAAGTGGCCAAACCTGTCCAAAGCTACAACGTGTTGCGTTGCGCCGCCGGAGCGCCAGAGGCTCCGGCGAACCATCCGGGCGATCAGTT
>JAUXST010000031.1 GCA_030679805.1 Reyranella sp.
CGGCTGCGCCAGGGCATGGTCGCGGCCTTCCAGGCGTCGGAGACGTCGATCCTGGGCTATCAGGACGGCCCGCCGTTCACCCGCCACTACCTGCTCGACGGGCCGGCGGTCGGTGCCCATTGCGCGGAGCTGATGGAACGCTTCGACGTCCGCCCGCGCTCGCCCGGCCTGCGCTCGTCGCATTTCTCCGGCGGCAACCAGCAGAAGCTCGTGCTGGCCCGCGAGATCGCGCGCCAGCCGCGGGTGCTGCTGGTTGGCCAACCGACGCGCGGCGTCGACATCGGCGCCATCGAATTCATTCATCGCGAGCTGGTGAAGGCGCGCGACGCCGGCTGCGCGGTGCTGGTGGTGTCGGTGGAACTGGACGAGATCCTCTCGCTGGCCGACCGTATCCTGGTGATGTTCGCCGGCCGCATCGTGGGCGAAGTCGAGCCGGGCCGCGCCGACGAACGCACGCTCGGCCTGATGATGGCCGGCGCCGAAGCCGCATGAGCGCACCCCGCCGCTCCTTGCCGGCGTGGGCGGAGGTGGTACTTCTGCCGCTGGTCAACATTGCGCTCGCCTTCATTGTCGTGGGCGTCATCGTGGCGATCATCGGCGTCGATCCGTTCCATGCGCTCCGGCTGCTGGTCACCGGCGCGCTCGGCTCCTGGGAGTCGATCGGCTACACGCTCTACTATGCCACCAACTTCACCTTCACCGGCCTCGCGGTGGCCGTGGCTTTCCACGCCGGCCTGTTCAACATCGGCGGCGAGGGCCAGGCCTATCTCGGCGGCCTGGGCTGCGGGCTCGCCGTGCTGGCGCTCGACCGCTGGCTGCCGGCCTGGCTCATGATCCCGATCGCCATCGCCGCGGCGGCGCTCTTTGGCGCCGCTTGGGCCGCCGTGCCGGCCTGGCTGCAGGCATGGCGCGGCAGCCATATCGTCATCACCACCATCATGTTCAATTTCGTGGCCTCGGCGCTGATGGTCTACCTGATGGTGAACGTGCTGATCGCGCCGGGCTCGATGACGCCGCAGAGCCGCGGCTTCCTGCCGTCCGGGGAACTGCCGGCGATTCCGGGATTGCCCCTCAATCTGTCGCTGGCGCTGGCGCTCGCCTGCTGCGTCGGCGTCTGGGTGTTCCTCTGGCACACGCCCTGGGGCTATGCGCTGCGGACCATGGGCCACAATCCAGAGGCCGCGGTCTATGCCGGCACCAACCTCAGGCGCATGACCATGCTGGCCATGTGCCTCTCGGGGGCGCTGGCGGGCTTCGTCGGCGTCAACGAGCTGATGGGCGTCCACCACCGCATCGTCCTCGATTTCCAGGCGGGCTACGGCTTTGCCGGCATCGCCGTCGCCCTGATGGGACGCAATCATCCCCTGGGTGTCCTGCTCGCCGCCCTGCTGTTCGGCGCGCTGCAGCAGGGCGGCGCCGAACTCGCCTTCGAAATCCCGTCGATCACGCGCGAGATGGTGGTGGTGATCCAGGGCCTGATCATCCTGTTCTCGGGCGCGTTGGCGCACCTGCCGCGGCCCTGGCTTCAGCTGCTGTTCGCGCGTCGGGCGTCGTGATGGACGAGGCCTTCTCCTTTGTCTTCCTGATGCTGGCCTCGACGCTCAGGGTCGCCACGCCGCTGGTGCTCTGCGCCATGGGCGGGCTGTTCTCGGAGAAGGGCGGCATCGTCGATGTCGGCCTCGAAGGCAAGATGCTGATGGCGGCCTTCTTTGCCGCCGCCACCGCGTCGGTCACCGGCTCGGCCTGGGCAGGCGTGGTCGCGGCCGTGATCGCGGCCGAGGCGCTGGCGCTGCTGCATGGCCTCGCCTGCATCACCTATCGCGGCAACCAGGTGGTGAGCGGCGTCGCCATCAACATCCTGGCGGCCGGCCTCACCGTCGTTCTCGGAACCGCCTGGTTCGCGCGCGGCGGCCAGACGCCGCCCCTCGTCGGCGACCAGCGGCTGATGCCGCTTTTCCTGCCGGAGGCGGGGGAAAATGTGCTGGTATATGCAGCCCTGCTGTCGGTGCCGTTCACCTGGTGGATCATCGCCCGCACGCGCTTCGGCCTGCGCCTGCGCGCGGTCGGTGAAATGCCGCTGGCCGTCGATGCCGCCGGCCTTTCGGTGGCCTGGCTGCGCTATCGCGCAGTCCTGCTCTGTGGCCTGTTCGCGGGCCTCGCCGGCGCCTATCTGTCGGTCGGCCAGAATGCCGGTTTCAGCCGCGACATGACGGCGGGACAGGGGTTTATCGCGCTGGCGGCCATCATCTTCGGCAAGTGGCGGGCGTGGCCTGCCTTCGGCGCCTGCTTGATCTTCGGCCTGCTCGACGCCGTCGCCATCCGTTTGCAGGGTGTGCGCCTGCCGGGGCTGGGCGAAGTTCCGGTGCAACTGATCCAGGCCATGCCGTATCTTCTCACCATGTTCCTGCTGGCCGGCTTCATCGGCCGCGCCATCGCCCCGAAGGCGGCCGGCGTGCCTTACGAGAAAGAGCACTGAGATGGATGACCTGCTCCATCTGGCGCGCCGCATGATGCTGCGCGCCCACGCGCCCTATTCGAAGTTCCATGTCGGCGCGGCGGTGCGCGGCGAGGACGGCTCGATCCACGGCGGCTGCAACGTCGAGAATGCCGCCTATCCCGAGGGCCTCTGCGCCGAGGCCTCGGCGATCGCGGCAATGGTGGCGGCCGGCCAACACCGCATCCTCGAATGCGTGGTCGTCGGCCCCGGTCCTGAGGTCATCACGCCCTGCGGCGGGTGTCGCCAGAAGCTGCGTGAGTTCGCCGGTGACAACTTGCCGATCCATCTCTGCGGTCCCGGCGGTCTGCACCGCACGGTGACCCTGGGCCAGCTCCTGCCGCTGTCCTTCGGGCCGCACCATATCGGTGCGCCATGAGCGACGTGATTGCCCGCGCGGCGCCGGGCTTTCGACCCAAGGTTGCCGTCGTACTGGGATCGGGCCTGGGCGGCTTCGCCGCCGACGTGAAGACGATCGCCAGCATCGCCTACGGCGATCTGCCGGGCTTTCCGCAGACCACCGTCGGCAGCCACGCCGGGAAGCTGGTGTTGGGCCATGTTGGTTCGACGCCGGTCGCCGTGCTGCAGGGCCGTGCGCACTACTACGAACGCGGCCGTGCCGACGAAATGAAAGGCGCCATCGATACCCTGGCCGGTATCGGCTGCGAGACGCTGCTGCAGACCAACGCCGCCGGCAGCCTGCGGCTCGACATGCCGCCGGGCTCGGCGATGGCGATCACCGACCACATCAACTTCACCGGGGTCAATCCGCTGTTTGGCGGCAGCGGCGACGGCCGGTTCGTGGACATGGTCGACGCCTACGATCCCAAGCTGGTCGCGCAGATGCTGGCGGTGGCCAAGAGCGCC
>JAUXST010000040.1 GCA_030679805.1 Reyranella sp.
TATCTGCCGGCGCAGAAGCGTGATCCCAAGGCGGAATTCACCCAGCAGCACATTCCCGGCGCCGTCTTCTTCGACATCGACGAGATCGCCGACACGGACAATCCCCTGCCCCACATGCTGCCCTCGCCGGAGAAGTTTTCCGCGCGCGTGCGCAAGCTCGGGCTCGGCGACGGCAGCAAGATCGTGATCTACGACACCACGCCGATGACCGGCGCCTGCCGCGTCTGGTGGATGTTCCGCGTCATGGGTCACAAGGACGTGGCGATCCTGGATGGCGGCCTGCCGAAGTGGCTGCGCGAGAACCGGCCGGTGACGGACGATCCGACGCCGCCGCGCGACCGTCACTTCACGGCACGCCTCGACAATACGCTGGTGCGTTCGGTCGACGACGTGCGCGGCCTGATCGACGGCAAGCGCGAGCAGATCGTCGATGCCCGGGCTGCCGGCCGCTTCCGCGGCGAGGCGCCGGAACCGCGCGCCGGCCTGCGCAGCGGCCACATGCCGGGCGCCTACAACCTGCCCTATAACGAGCTGCTCGATGCCGAGACCGGCACCATGCTGCCGGCCAACAAGCTCGCCGCCCGCATTGCGGCCTCCGGTATCGATCCGGCGAAGAAGGTCACCGCAAGCTGCGGTTCTGGCGTCACCGCCTGCGTCGTCGGCCTCGGCCACTACCTGACAGGCGCGCCCGAGGCCGCCATCAACTACGGCTCGTGGACCGAGTGGGGCGGCCGTGCCGACACACCCATTGTGACTGGTGCCTAAAGCGGTCCCTGACCTGTTCGCGCATCAGCCGTCGCCGCGCAGCGACGGCCGGCTGCCGGTTCGCATCACCTACCTCGAACTGGCGCCGGGGAACTGGACGCGACGTGGCCAGAAGCCCGACCTCGAGGTGTCGATCGAACATGTGAGTTCGCCCACCGTTGCGCTCTATCGCGAACTCTACGACCGCGTCGGCCGGGCGTGGCTCTGGTACGAACGTCGCCTGCTGTCTGACGCGGCGCTGGCCGCGTTGCTGGCCGCACCCGGGCACGAGTTGCACGTCGCCCGCCATGACGGCGCGCTGGTCGGCTATTTCGAACTGCAGGACGACGAAATCGTGTTCTTCGGTCTCACGCTCGACTATATCGGCCGGCGGATCGGTCCGTGGCTGCTCGACCGCGCGATCGAGCGGGCTTTTGCGCGCGGTTCAGCGCGGGTGATCCTGAACACCAACAGCCTCGACCATCCCAAGGCGCTGGAGACTTATCGCAAGGCAGGGTTTCAGCCCGTGCGTAGCGAAACCAAGCAACTGCAGGACCCGCGCGTGCTGTGGCCGGAGGTCTATCGCTGGCCGCCGGCGTGACGGTTGTGCCATAGTCGAAGACATGACCTCAAAGAAAACTTATACCAGACCCGACACCGTTTTGGCCGTTGCCGGCCGCGATCCCGCGAACAACTTCGGCATCGTCAATCCACCCGTCTATCACGCCTCGACGATCCTCTCCCCGACGATGGAGAAGTTCGAGAATCGTGTCCCGTTCGAAGGCTTCGGCTACGGACGCAACGGCACGCCGACCCAGAAGGCCCTGGAGGACGCCGTCGCCGCCATCGAGGGCGCGCACCGCTCGATCGCCGTTCAGTCGGGCCTCGGCGCCGTGACTGGCGCCATCGTCGGCTTTCTGAAAACGGGCGATCACATGCTGATCACCGATAATGCTTACGGTCCGGCACGCCGCTTCGCCAACACCACGCTCAAGAATTTTGGCGTCGAGACGACCTTCTTCGATCCGATGATCGGCGCCGGAATCGAGAAGCTGATGCGCCCCAACACCAAGATCGTCTATCTCGAGGCGCCCGGCTCGCAGACCTTCGAGGTGCAGGACGTCGATGCCACCGCCGCCGTCGCCAAGAAGCACGGCGCCACGGTGATCATCGACAACACCTGGGCGACGCCGCTCTACTTCAAGCCGTTCGAACATGGCTGCGACATCTCGGTGCACGCCGGCACCAAGTACATCGTCGGCCACTCCGATGCGATGATGGGCATCATCTCCTGCGCGACGCGGCCGTTGTTCGAGACGGCCAAGACGGCCTGCCAGTCGTTCGGCTTCCATGCAGCACCCGACGATTGCTACCTGGCACTTCGTGGCCTGCGCACCATGGGCGTGCGTCTGCGCCACCACGAAGTGAGCGGCATGGCCATCGCCCATTGGCTGAAGGCGCGGCCGGAAGTCGACAAGGTCCTGCATCCCGCCCTGCCCGATTGCCCGGGCCACGAGAACTGGAAGAAGCAGTTCAAGGGCGCCTCGGGCCTGTTCTCCTTCACCTTGCGCGACGGTTTCAGCAAGAACGCGCTGGCGGCGATGCTGGACGGCATGGACATCTTCGGCATGGGCGCGAGCTGGGGCGGCTACGAGAGCCTGATGATCCCGGCCCATCCCGACCAATACCGCACGGCCGTTCCCTGGCCGCAGGGCAAGCAACTCCTGCGCGTCCACATCGGCCTGGAAGATGTCGAAGACCTCAAGACCGACCTCGCCGAGGGCTTCGAACGCCTCAACCGGGCGCACAACGCCTAGACCATGTGCGCGTCGTCGATATCCGCGAGAGGTCGGTCGATCTCTCGCGATACCGCGACCCGTCGATTCCGTCCGGTGGTCTCACGACCAGCATCGTGGCCCTCACGACCGACGTCGCGCGCAACGGCCGGCCGGTCGTCGGCTACGGCTTCGCCTCCATGGGACGGTTCGCGCAGGGCGGATTGATCCGCGAGCGCTTCGCCCCGCGCCTCCTCGCCGCGGGTGACGTCGATCCAATCAGCGCCTGGACTGCGATGATGAAGGGCGAGAAGCCCGGCGGCCACGGCGAGCGCTGCGTCGCCATCGGTACGCTCGACATGGCGCTATGGGATGCCGAGGCGAAGATCGCCGATCTGCCGCTCCATCGATTCCTGCGACAGCGCTTCGGCAATGCAGACACGCCGGTGGACGTGCCGGCCTATGCCAGCGGCGGCTATCTCTATCCCGACGACGACCTCGGCCGTTTGCGCAACGAGATGCATCTGCTGCGCGACCAGGGCTACGACAAGGTCAAGATCAAGATCGGCGCCGCGCCACTCGCCCAGGACCTGAAGCGGATCGAGGTCGCGCTAAAAGTGTTTCCCGGGCCCCATCGCGTCGCCGTCGATGCCATGAACGCCTACGACGCCCGCCAGAGCCTCGAGGCAGCTAAGGCGCTGTCGCGCCATCGCCTGATGTGGTTCGAGGACATCTGCGATCCCCTGGACTTCGATACCCAGGCCCTGGTGGCGGCCGCCTACGACGAGCCGATCGCCGCCGGCGAAGCGCTGTTCTCTGCCGCCGAGGCCCAGCTGCTCGATCGCCACGGCGGGCTCAGGCGCGACCGCGACGTGCTGCTGTTCGACCCGGTCCATTGCTACGGCCTGCCCGGCTATCTTCGGATCATCGCGGCCCTGGAGGCGCGCGGCTGGGCGCGCCGGTCGTTCTGGCCGCATGGCGGCCATCTCTTCTCGCTTCACGCCGCCAGCGCACTCGGCCTCGGCGGCGTGGAAGTGAACCCCCTCAGCTTTCCGCCCTTCGGCGGTCTTGCCGACGGCGTCTCGGTTGCCGAGGGCCGTGCGACGCCGCCCGACGCGCCAGGCATCGGCTTCGAGCACAAGGCCGACCTCGCCGCTTTATTCGGAACGCTCTAGTTTTTGCGGCAGTCGGCGCAGACGCCGGTCACTTCGAGGGTCATCTCGCGGGCAGTGAAGCCGCGCTTGGCGGCGCCGGCGCTGATCGCGTCGCCGAGCTCTTCCGCTTCCAGTTCCTCGGCGTTGCCGCAGTCGCCGCAGATCAGGAAGAAGCCGCGATGCGACTCGCCGGGATGGCTGCAGCCGACGAAGGCGTTCATGCGCTCGATGCGATGGATCAGCCCGTTCTCGATCAGGAAGTCGAGCGCGCGGTAGACCGTGGGCGGCGCCGAGCCGAGGTCCTCGCCGCGCAACTTGTCGAGGAGTGCGTAGGCGCCGACCGGCTTGTGGCTCGACCAGACGAACTCGAGCACGCGGCGCCGCAAGGGCGTGAATCGGAGATCCTTGGCCGCGCACAGTCTCTCGGCCGCCGCGAGGGCGTCCTCGACGCAGTGCTGATGATCGTGGCTGTGGACGAGAGCTTTGGCCGACTTCTTCACGAGATCCTGATTTGCTCCGATTTGCCAAGCAGAAACGAGGCGATTATACGCCCCGTTCCTTCCGGAGGCCACGTCTGGCCCAGAGGTGTTCCCCCATGTCCACGCTCGCCATGTCCCCACTCAGCCCAACGACCTACCAGTCCGCCGAGATCGACGTGGCACTCGCCGCCATCCGCTTCGACGCCCAGGGCCTCGTGCCGGCCATCGCCCAGCAGCACGACACGGGCGAAGTCCTGATGATGGCCTGGATGGACCGCAACGCCGTGGTCGAGACCATGCGCACGGGCCGGGTCTGCTACTGGTCCCGGTCGCGCCAGGCGCCGTGGCGCAAGGGCGACACCTCCGGCCACATCCAGATTCTGCACGATCTGCGCATCGACTGTGACGGCGACACCCTACTGGTCCTCGTCGACCAGAGCGGCGTCGCCTGCCACACAGGGCGCCACAACTGCTTTTTCTGGGCGGTCCGCGAGGGTGCGCTCGATGCCATCGCACCGATCGTCGTCGACATGACCAAGACCGGAAAGGATTGAGTTTGCCCCCCAGCGTGTTTCCTCGAAGCGTGTTTTCGCGTCGCGTGCTGCTCGGCGCCGGCCTCCTCCTCCCGCTCGGCGGCTGCCAGACCTCCGGCCTGTTCGGCCAGAAAAAGATCACCACCTTGTCGCCGCGCGGCGACCGGCTGGTGCGCCAGATCCAGAACACCGGCACCGACAACATGATGGCGCCGGAAGCGCCCGCGCTGATGGGCATCACCAACGAGGGTCGCGACATTCCCGTGCGCCAGCTCGCCGGCGAGAACGACAGCGGCCGTTACGTCGTCAGCCTGGTCAATATCCGCAAGATCCACGAATTCATCTTCCACCGCCGCCAGGGCGACGTGCTGATCCTGCATTTGAGCGACACGGCCTTCGCGCGCTTGCAGAGTGTGCGCTATCCGCGCAACGCCAAGCCCTCGGTCATCACCGACATGGCCGTGGCCGAAACCGACTTCCAGCAGCAGCTCGCCTTCTGGTTCAACCGCATCCCCGGTCGCTAGCCTCCTCCGGATCATGAGCGCGACCGGCCATCCCACCAATCACCGATCGCGTCGATCAGTGGAACCAGGCGGCGCCCAAACGGTGTCAGCGCATAGTCTACATGCAAGGGATAACCTTCATGTGCGGTCCGTCGCACAACGCCGACCTCTTCCAGTTTGCGCAGTTCCAGCGACAGGATGCGATGAGAGACTGTCGGATTGTCGCGTCGTAGCTCATTGAACCGCTTCGTCCCGTCCTTGAGGTAGTAGAGCAGAAGCGTCGGCCAGCGCCCGCTGAGCACCTGCATGGCTTCTTCGATGGGGCAGCGCGATACGACGTCTTTCATCGGACGGTCCTGGTTACAAATTTGTGCGTAATTTACATGGGGCCGGGCGCCCCTATGTTCCAGTCTCGCTGCGCAGCGTGATCCTCAAATCACGGAAAGACACAATGGAACCCTTGCTTGTTTACGGCTTCCCACTGGGAAGCTCGATGGGGCTCGTCTCGGCCCTCGAGTGGCTCGGACGACCCTATCGCCTGAGCCGCGTCGACATGCTCTCCGAAATGAAGACCGACGCCTATGCCCGCCTCAACGGCCGCCTCGAGACGCCGGTCCTGGTCACCGACGACGGCCGCGTGCTGACCGAGACGATGGCTATCGCCCTTTGGCTGGAAGCACGCGACACGAAAAGACGCATCAGCTTCGATCCGACAACGGCCGAAGCGGACCGACTGCATCAGCTCATGGCCTTCATCAACACCGGGTTCACGGGCGCTTTCAGCCCATTGTGGATCGCACTGGAGATGGCTCCGCCGAACCCCGCCCTGCAGGAACCCTTGCGCACCATCGGCCGCAAGAGCGTGATCGCGCGCCATGATCGGCTGGAGGCGATGATCGACGACACGCCGTTCCTGGTCGGCGACCGGCCGACGTTGGCCGATGGCGTGCTGATCGGCGTGGCGCGCTGGCTGGAGTTCCACGAGGTTGCCGACCCTGACCGCTGGCCCCGGCTCGCCGCGCTGAGGCGGCGGATCGAGGCCGACCCGGCCGTGCGTTTCGCGACCGCCCTCGAGCACGGCGAGACTCCGCCGGGTTCTGGAGCTCTGCTGGGTCACGTGCCGCTCGCCGAAGTGATCGAGCGTTTCGGGGCATAGGTGAGTGAACTCTCCTCCTCCGCGTGTTTGCGCGGGGGAGGAGAAGCCTTGTATTGTGACAACGCGATGACAGTCGCTGTCTCCTCTTCCCCTTCCAGCCGCCGGACACTCACCGTCTGCGGCGGGGCGCACGCCCTGCACGACGGCTTCACCGACCTGCTGAACGTCCTCTATCCGCTGCTGCAGGCGCAGTTCGGCTTGAGCTATGCCGCCATCGGTGCGCTGAAATCGGTCTATTCCGGCGCTATGGCGATCGGCCAGATCCCGTCGGGCAAGCTCGGCGAGCGCTTCGGCGGCGTGCGCGTGCTGGCACTCGGCACCGCCCTGATCGCCATTGGCTATTGCCTCGCGGGCCTCACCGGCTCGCTCTATGGCGTGATCGCGGGGCTCCTGCTTGCCGGTCTGGGCGGCAGCACGCAGCATCCCATCGCGTCCAGCCTGGTGGCCGCCGCCTACCACGGCCAACGCTCGCGCACGGCGCTCGGCACCTACAATTTCGCCGGTGACGTCGGCAAGATGGCGTTGCCCGCCGTGTTCGCCCTGATCGCCGCCTCGCTCGGCTGGCAGCAGGCGATGGTCGTGATGGCAGCCCTGGCCGTGCTGGGTGCGGCCGTGATCCTGGCCTCGTTGAAGCCGATCATCACGCACGGCACGGCCGAGCCCTCGAAGGCGATCGCCGGACAGGATCGGCCCTGGGCCTATTGGCTGCTGTTCTCCATCCACATCGCCGACGACCTGGTACGCACCGGCTTCCTGATCTTTTTACCGTTCCTGCTGCGCGACAAAGGCGCCGATCTGCCGACCATCGGCCTCGGCCTGTCGCTGCTGTTCGCGGGCGGTGCCGCGGGCAAGCTCGTCATGGGCTGGGTCGGCGAGCGCCTGGGCGTCGTGCCCTCGGTCGTGCTCACTGAAGTGGCAACCACGGTGCTGATCCTGGCCCTCCTGCCGTTGTCGCTGCCCGCAGTGCTGGTCGTGCTGCCGGCTGTCGGGCTGATGCTGAACGGCACGTCTTCGGTGCTCTACGGCACGGTGCCCGAATTCGTCAGTCCCGAGAAGCGCACCCACGCCTTCGCCGTGTTCTACACCGGCGGCTCGGTGGCGGGGGCCACCGGCCCGCTGCTGTTCGGCCTGCTGGGCGACGTCATCGGCCTCTCGACGGCGCTCGTCGTCGTTTCCTGCGTGGCGCTGACGACAGTGCCGATGGTGTGGGCGCTGCGGCCGGCCTTCCGCAACGGCTAGAGCGAAGGCTCCGGATGGGAGTCGAAGTGCTCCCACGGCAATGCTGTCATCCCGAACGCAGTGAGGGATCTTCGAGATCAGACGAAGGGTCCCTCGCCTTTGGCTCGGGATGACACCGTCTCCGGAATGACGCTCGCGACTACCCTCCGTGCACTGGTCCCCCATGCGTTGGTCCGAGGGGCTTCAGCCGCATGCCCTTGCGCAGGAACTTGTACGGCATGTCGACCGGATCGGTGATGTGCGCACCAGGTGACTGCACCACCAGGATGGTCTCGGCGATCGGCTGAAAGTCGGCGCGGAAATGCACCGTCGACTTCAGCGCCAGGATCGGCACCTCGGACGGCTCGACGCCGACGGTGCGGAACATCTCCTGGTCGGCTGCCTGGACGCGCTTGCAGGCGAGCACGACGGACACACCCGACGCTTCGTCGGTCACCAGCGCCATCGGCCCGATCTGGAACTTCGCACCGCCATAGAACGGCCCGGTGCCGGTGAAGACGCCGTCGCTCAGTTTCACCACGCGCCAGTCGGCAACAACGGGCGTCTCGCCGGCATAGCCCACCACGGCGCCGATGCCGCGGTGCATGATGTTGCCCTCACCGGCTTCTACCGCCGCCTTTGCCGCGCCTTCGTCGACGATCATGCCGATCACCGCACCCTTGGCCTTGTGGCGCATCAGGGCCGCCAGCAGTCCCACCGTGTCGGACGTGCCGCCGGCGCCGGGATTGTCCTGCACGTCGGCCAGCACGATCGGCTTCTTCGCCGTCTTCGAAAGCTCGATCGCCCGCAGCGCCGCCTGATCGGGATCGAGCAGCTCACCGTTGAAAGCTTTCTCCTGCGCCTTCACCGTGGCGGCGAGCTTGTCGGCGGCGGCTTCGACCGCCTCCTTGTCGTGGCCATAGACCACCAGCGCCGGGCCGCACTGGGCGATGTCGGCGGGCGGAAAGCCCGGCGTGTGCGTCACGCTCACGATGCCCTGGTTGTGGCTCTTCTCGCCCGCCTCGAGCTCGCCCACGAGATCGAAGATCGCCTTGGCGGGCTCGATGAAGGTGCACTGCCAGACCAGCGGGATCAGGAAATCGAGCTGACGGTAGGCGCGATAGACCGGCCGCTTTTCCTTGAGCAGCTTGTCGAGAAGTTCGACGGCGCGCTTGCCCGTCACCGCCATGTCGATGTGCGGATAGGTGCGATAGCCCACCAGCGCCGTCGCGAGCCTGGCCATCTCGGGCGTCAGGTTGGCGTGATAGTCGAGGCTGGCCACGATCGGCAGCTCGTGGCCGACGATGCCGCGGATGCGGGCCAGCAGCTCGCCTTCGCCGTCCTCGGTGTTCTCCGCCACCATGGCGCCGTGCAGGTCGAGATAGACCGCGTCGAACGGTCCGAACTTCTTCAGGTCCTCGTCGAACAGCGCCCACATCTTCTCGTAGGCATCCTCGGTCACATACGACGCCGGCGCCGCCGCGGCCCAGGCGAGCGGCACGATCTCGTGGCCGAGTTCGGCCAGGCGCTTCACCGCGCCCGCGATCGGAATATTGAAGCCTTCGACGCCCGCGATCATCTCGGGCCCGCGTAGCAAGGGTGGCCAGGCATCGGCGCGCACGAACTCGTCCCACGTCGCCTGCTGAGGCGCGAAAGTATTTGTCTCGTGCTGAAATCCACCCACGGCAATTCGCGCCATCCGCCTCGTCTCCCTCTTCAAGTCACCGGTCGGTCGCCGGACCATAGCATCTGCGCGAATGGAAGCCCGAATTTCGTCTCGGTGTCGCCTCTGGACATCGGTTCATTTTCTCGTAGCGTGCAGGCAGCCATAATGGCCTTGTGGTCCCGCCGATGGACCGCAAGCATGAACATCGATCCCAGCAGGAGGCCTTCGTGACCCTCATTCTGTCGCGCCTTCGTCCGGCTTTGGGCGCCGTCCTTCTGGCGCTGCTCGTGTCGTCCTGCGGCTACAACACCATCCCGACGCTCGAGGAACAGGCCAAGGCCAAGTGGGCGGAGGTGCAGAACAACTACCAGCGCCGCGCCGACCTCATTCCCAATCTGGTCGCCACCGTGCAGGGCTATGCCAAGCAGGAGAAGGACGTGCTCACCGCCGTGGTCGAGGCGCGGGCCAAGGCGACCCAGGTCCGGGTCGATGCCTCGCAGCTCACCGATCCGGAAAAGCTCAAGCAGTTCCAGGATGCCCAGGGCCAGCTCTCGGGGGCGCTCGGCCGCCTGCTGGCGATCAGCGAGAACTATCCCGACCTCAAGTCCAACCAGAACTTCCTGGCACTGCAGTCGCAGCTCGAAGGCACTGAGAATCGCATCGCCGTGGCGCGACGCGACTACATCGAGGCGGTGCGCGCCTACAATACCGAGCTGAAGACCTTCCCCGGCATGCTGTGGGCCGCCGTCTTCTTCCGTGCCAACAAGCCGATGGCGGAATTCACGGCGGGCGACTCGGCGCAGCAACCGCCCAAGGTCAAGTTCTGAGAATGCTCCTCGCGGGTCGTCTCGCGCCTTGCCGCAGGATGGCGAAACACTCTCTCGCGTTTCTAGCTTTCGTCATTCTCACCGGCGTCGCATTAGCCGCCAATTTTCCGCCGCTCACCGGCCGCGTCGTCGACCAGGCGAACATCATCCCGCTCGAGACGCGCCGGGTGCTGGACACGAAGCTGGCGGAGCTCGAGGAAAAATCCGGCATCCAGCTTGTGGTCGCCACGGTCACCTCGCTCGACGGCGAGGAGATCGAGCCCTACGCCAACGCGCTGTTCCGCCACTGGGCCTTGGGCCAGAAGGACAAGAACAATGGCGTGCTGCTGCTGGTCGCGCCGAAGGAGCGCCGGGTCAGGATCGAGGTCGGCTACGGTCTGGAAGGCACGCTGACCGACGCCCTCTCCAAGGTGATCATCGTCAACGCCATGGCCCCGCGCTTCAAGGCTGGAGACTTCGGCGACGGTATCGTGCGCGGCGTCGACGACATCGTCACCGTGCTGACCACCGACGCCTCGGAATGGCAGAAGCAGCCGTCGCTGCGGCTGGACAGCCAGGAGGCCCGCCGGCCCACAGGCTGGTTGAGCCTCATCGTCTTTCTCGTCGTGATCGTCCTGCTGATCGTTTCCCCGACCTTTCGCGCGATCTTCTTCGCGTCGCTCTTGTCGGGTCGGTCCAGCGGCTCGCGCGGCAGTTCCTCGGGCGGCGGTTTCCGCGGTGGCGGCGGCTCGTCGGGTGGCGGCGGTGCTTCGGGGAGATGGTGATGGAAATGTCGTCGCAGGATCGGGAAAGGATTTCCGCCGCCGTCCAGCGCGCCGAGGCGGCAACGTCGGGCGAGATCGTCTGCGTGCTGGCGCGCCGCTCGGCCGATACGTCCGCGCCGTCCCTCCTGGTCGCGGCGCTGCTGGCGCTCGCCCTGCCCTGGCTGCTGATGTTTTTCACCGCGCTGCCGCTGCAGGAGATCCTGGGGCTGCAGCTCGCCCTGTTCGTCGGCCTCGCCGTCCTGCTGTCGCTGCCGCCCCTCGCGGTCCTGCTGCTGCCGCCCGGGATGCGCCGGGCCGCGGCGCACCGTGCGGCGCTGGAGCAATTCATGCTGCGCGGCATGGGCCGCACCGGCGGACGCACCGGCGTCTTGGTCTTCGTTTCGCTCGCCGAGCGCT
>JAUXST010000050.1 GCA_030679805.1 Reyranella sp.
CTGAAGCGGTCGACGACGGTGCGCGGGCCGTAGCGCTTGACGAGATCGTGGACGTCGATCGCCAAGGTCGAGGGAGCCAGAGTGCCGGGGGTGGGCGACACGGCGCTATTCCGCGAACGGTTCGACGGCCACCGGCAGGCCCGGCGGCAGTGGCGTGCGCAGCGAATCGGGCCGCGCCTCCACCAGGAACACCAGCTTGGACCGCGCGCCCTGTGAGTAGATCACGGGCGGCGTGTATTCGGCGCGCGGCGAGACATAGGTGATGGTGGCCGTGAGGTCGGCCAGGCAGGCGTCGCAGGTGAAGCGCACCTTGCGGCCCTGGCGCGCCTGCGCCACGTCCTCCTCGGGCACGAAGAAGCGCAGTTTTACGCGGAAGGCCGGCAGCAGCGAGACGACGGGCGAGCCCGCCGGCACCCATTCACCTGTATTGAAGAAGGTGTTCTCGACCAGCGCATCCTCGGGCGCGTCCGGCATCAGGTCGTCGAGCCGCTTCTTTGCCTGGTCGAGATTGGCCTGGCCCTGTTCGATCAGCGCCGCCGCGGCGTTGATCTCCGCCTGGCGGGCGGCGAGGTCGCCGACCTTCTCCTGGGCGGCGAGCGAGGCGGCGCGCGAGCGCAGCTGGCGCACCTGGGCGTCGGCTGCTTCGAAGGCCTGGCGGGTCGAGATGCCGCGTCCGACCAATTCGGTCTGTCTCTTCAGTTCGGACTCGGCCTGCACCAGCGCGGCCTCGATCTCGCGTTGCTGGGCGCGGATCACGTCCTGCTCCTCCGGTCGCTTGCCGGTGAGCATGTTCTGGTGGCGGGCCTTGGCTTCGGCGAGGGCCGCCTCGGCGCGTGCGACCTCGGCGCGGGCGAGCGTCGGATCGATCACGAACAGCCGGTCACCCTTCTTGACGAGTTGGCCGCGCTCGACCGGCCGTTCGATCAGCCGGCCGGCGATGGGGGGTGCGATCAGGCTGGTCTCGCCCTCGACATAGCCGATATAGCGGGCGGGATCGGGACCGAGACCCAGCAGGGTGAGGGCGCGGTCGCCCCAGACACCGTAGCTGGCGAGAAGCCCGGCAACGACGATGGCAATTGCGATCAGCGGTGCGCGTTTCATCGAGGCGCCTCCGAGAGCGGTCGCAGCGCGTGCAGTATCAGGTCGGCGTGATGTCGCGCGAGCGCGCGGACGTCGAGCTTCTCGGCGCCGATCGGCTCGAATACCGTGCGCCAGATGCCGCCCAGCAGCATGGCGCCCACCATCGAGCGCACGGTCATGGCGGGATCGACCTTGCGGAACTCGCCCTGGGCGATGCCGCGCGCGATCAGGCTTTCCATCAGCGGCAGGCCGCGGCCGATGACCTCCTTGAGATAGAAGCGGCCGATCTCGGGGAAGGCGCGCGATTCGGAGATCACGACCTTGGCAACCGACGCCATCGGTGTGTCCTCGATGCGGCTCGCCATGAATTCCAGGATGCGCGGAATGAGTTCCGCGACGGGCCCGCGATGGGTGGCCAGCATCGTCTCGACCGTGCCAAGGTTGCGGCCGACCGCCTGCTGGATGACGCCCTCGAACAGGGCGGTCTTGTCTCTGAAGTAGAGATAGATGGCGGCCTTGCTGAGGCCCGCGCGCTTGGCGACGTCGTCGAGGCGCGTGGCGGCAAATCCCTTTTCGACGAACAGCGCGAGGGCGGCGTCGAGGATTTCCTGAGGCCGTTCTCCCGGCGCGCGGCGTTGCTTGAGCGGCTTCATATAACTAACTTACTGGTCAGTTAGTTATATTACAAGGCCTCCAAGGAAAGAATTGCGGGCTAAACTGACCTTCTGGAGGGCCTCCCATGGATACGGCAGTGGACACGACTTCACGCAGCCGGCGCACGCTCGATCCCAAGCCGATCGCGCCCAGCCTGTTCGCCCACTTCGTGCTGCGTTCGTCGAATGCCGCAGCGATGGTCGACTGGTACACGGCCGTGCTGAACATGCGCGTCGTCTACCGCGACGACCTGCTGAGCTTCCTGACCTACGACAACGAACACCATCGCCTGGCGATCATCAACATCGGCGGCCTGCACGCGCCCGATGACAAGAGCACGGGCCTGTCGCACGTCGCCTACGCCTTCCCTCGCATCGGCGACCTGCTGGCGACCTATCGGCGCCTGAAGGCCAAGGGCATCGAGCCCTACTGGCCGATCCATCATGGTCCCACCCTGTCGCTCTATTATCATGACCCCGACGGCAATTCGGTCGAGCTGCAGGTCGACTGTTTCAGCAAGGCCAAGGCCGCTGCCTATTTCGAGACCGAGGCGTTCCGCAAGAATCCGGTCGGCGTGGTGTTCGATCCGGAGGCGCTAGCCTCCGCCTACGAGGCCGGCACGCTGGAGGCCGACCTGCTGCGCCAGCCCGACGGGCCGCCCGCGCGCGTGTAGGAACGCGCTAGAACAGCCAGATCAAAGCGGAGCCACCCATCGCCACGACGGCGAGCGTCGTCAGTACGAGGATGCGATTGGCCGGGAGATAGGTCTCGCTTTCGATCGTCTGGCTGACGTAGCGGTAGTGCCAGAGTGCGCCGCACAGCAGCACGATGCCCAGGATGACGAGACCGAGTCCGACGGTTTCGGCATGAACGTTCGCGGCCCGCGATCCCGGGGCGAGCTGATGGACCTCCATGAGGAAAAGGCTGAAGCGGTTGATGGCGACGCCCAGCGTCATCACCGCGATGGCGGTGCGGATCCAGGCGAGAAGGGTGCGCTCGTTGGCGAGATGCTCGGTGACGTGCGGGTTCTTCTTAAGCGGTGGATTTTCCACGGACATCTCTCCTGATGCGATGAAGAAGGGCACCAAAGATAAAGGGCGCGACCCCGGAGGATCGCGCCCCGTAGCTGTCCGTCAAGCTGGACTTAGTTGTACTTGGCGATCTCGAGCCGGCCGACCTGGTCGCGATGGACCTCGTCCGGACCGTCGGCCAGGCGCAGCGTGCGCTGGTGGGCGTACATGCTGGCGAGCTTGAACACCTGGGAGACGCCGCCGGCGCCATGGAGCTGCAGGCAGCGGTCCACGACCTTCGACGTGATGTTGGGCACCGCCACCTTGATCATCGCGATCTGCTGGCGGGCTTCCTTGTTGCCGAACTTGTCCATCGCCCAGGCGGCCTTCAGCACCAGCAAGCGGGCCATGTCGATCTCCATGCGCATGTCGGCGACATGGGCCTTGGTGACACCCATCTCCGAGATGCGCTGGCCGAAGGCGACGCGGCTCTTGGCGCGCTTGATCGCCATCTCGAGCGCGCGCTCGGCGACGCCGATCGCCCGCATGCAGTGATGGATGCGGCCGGGGCCGAGGCGGCCCTGGGCGATCTCGAAGCCGCGGCCTTCACCCAGCAGGATGGCCGACTTCGGCACGCGCACATTGTCGTAGACCACTTCGGCGTGGCCGTGCGGGGCGTCGTCGTAGCCGAACACGTGCAGCATCTTCACGATCTTGATGCCCTTGGCGTCGCGCGGCACCACGATCATCGACTGCTGGCGGTAGGCCGGCGCGTTGGGATCGCTCTTGCCCATCAGAATGATGACGGCGCAGCGCGGATCGCCCATGCCCGACGACCACCACTTGCGGCCGTTGATGACATAGTCGTTGCCGTCGCTCTCGATGCGGCACTCGACGTTGCGCGCGTCGGAGGAGGCCACGGCGGGCTCGGTCATGGCGAAGCAGGAGCGGATCTCGCCGTTGAGTAGCGGCTTCAGCCACTTCTCCTTGTGCTCGGCGGTGCCGTAGCGGGCGAACACTTCCATGTTGCCGGTGTCGGGCGCCGAGCAGTTGACCGACTCAGAGGCGATCGAGGAGCGGCCGAGCACTTCGCAGATCGGGGCGTATTCGAGGTTGGACAGGCCCATCGTGCCGTGGGTGTCGCCGCTCTCACGGTCGGCGGGCAGGAACATGTTCCACAGGCCGCGCTTCTTCGCCTCGGCCTTGCATTCCTCGAGCACGGGCGGGAGCTGCCAGCGGTCCTTGGCCTTCTCCATCTGCTCTTCGTAGACGGGCTCGGCCGGATAAACGACCTCGTCCATGAATTTGTTGAGTTTCTCGAGCAGCGCCTTGCTGCGATCCGAGTATTCGAAGTCCATCGCTCTCTCCCTTTGTGCTGGGGCGGACTCTGGCCGAAAATGAGGGCAATGTGAACGGGCATTCAGGCTGCAGCGCCCCCCAAGGTGCCGCACCCGGGTTTCGGCTCGCGGACGAGATACGGAGGGAAATAGTGAAAATTGTCGGCTTCGAAGCGACCACGTTGAACATTCCGGAAGATGACCCGCTGGCCAACATGCCGGAGGAGGCCGGCCGGACACGCCCCGTCGTCATCCTGCGCCTGCGCACCGACAGTGGTATCGAGGGCATCGGCGTGACGCTGTATGGCGGCCGGATGACGCGCAGCCTGCATGCCGCGGTCGAAGATCTCGCCGCCCTCACCGTGGGCGAGGATCCGCTTCGCATCGAGAAGATCGTGGCCAAGCTGCGCGCCGGCACAGGCGATGCCTGCGGGCCGGGCGGCATCTTCACCCTGGCACTCTCGGCCATCGACGTGGCGTTGTGGGACATCAAGGGCAAGGCGCTGGACCAGCCGTTGTGGAAGCTGCTGGGCGGCCATCGCGATCGCGTGCCGACCTACGCCTCGGGGTCGCTGCGGCGAGGCCTGACCGACGCCCAGGCGCAGCGGGCGGCGCAAATTCTTCTGCAGAAGGGTTTCAGGGAAATGAAAACCCAGATGGCGTTGCCCGGCAATCCGACGCCGGCCGAGGAAGTGCGTCGTGTGCGCGTGGTGCGCGACGCCATCGGCCCCGACATCAAGCTGATGTGCGACATCAACCAGCGCTGGCGGCCGGAACAGGCGATCGACATCGGCAGCCGCGTCGAGGATATCGGCCTGTTCTGGCTCGAGGACGTGACTGCGGCCGACGACTTCGCCGGCCTCGCCCGTGTCACCGCGGCGCTCAAGACGCCGATCGCCGGCGGCGAATATGTCTGGGGCATCGTGCCCTTCCGCCACATGATCGAGGCGCGCTCGGTCGACATCGTCATGATCGATCTCGCGCGGGTGGGCGGCGTCACCCAGTGGATGAAGGTGGCCGGCATGGCCGAGGCCTTCAACCTGCCGGTCGTCAGCCACGTCATGCCGGAGATGTTGCTGCACATGGTGGCTGCGTGCCCGAATGGCCTCACGGTGGAATACATGCCGTGGATGCTGGCGCTTTACGAAGAGACGCCGGCGATCGAGAAAGGCCAGCTCGTCCTGCCGGACAAGCCGGGTCTCGGCCTGAAGTTCGACGAGAAGGCGATCGCCAGGTTCAAGGCATGACGTGATGGACAGTGTGATGCAGGCCCCCTTCAAGCCGGTCGAGTTTCTCAGCCGCGACGTTAAGGTCGAGCGGCGCGGTGACGGCACGATCGTGTTGCAGTCGAATCATCGGCTGAAGCCGTACGAAAAGCATGTGCCGGCTTTTCTCGCCAGGTGGGCGACAGAAGTGCCGGACAGGGTCTGGCTGGCGCAGCGTCGTGGGCCGGACCGGGATTGGCTGAAGCTCACCTACGCCGAGGCCAGGCGGCAGGTCGATGCGGTGACGCAGGCACTGATCGACCGCGGCTTCGGGCCGGAT
>JAUXST010000062.1 GCA_030679805.1 Reyranella sp.
CCTTCTCTCGCCGACGGTGGCGCGCTAACCTCCGTTCCCAAAGTTGGTCCCTCGGGAGGAAATCGCATGAAGACGGTCCAGACGATGCTGGCGGAAGCCGAAGCCGCGGTGCCGCGCATCAGCCCCGACGAGGCCAAGGGCCTGGTCGGTCGCGCCGACGTGCTGTTCCTCGACGTGCGCGAGCCGGGCGAGGTCGCGACCTCGGGCAAGGTGCCGGGCGCGCTCGCCGTGCCGCGCGGCCTGGTCGAGTTCCGCGCCGATCCCGCATCCCCCATGCACGATGCGGCCTTCGACCGGGCCAAGACCATCGTGGCCTACTGCGCCTCCGGCGGCCGTTCGGCGCTGGTCGGCAAGACGTTGAAGGACATGGGCTACGCCAATGTCCGCAACCTCGGCGGCTTCAAGGGCTGGGTCGATTCGGGCGGCGAGATCGAGAAGGCCTAAGCCTTCGCCCGCACCACGAGGACCGGACAGGCGGCGTGGCGCATCACGCCCTCGGCGACGCTGCCCAGCAGGACGCGCTCGATGCCGCCGCGGCCGTGGCTGCCGATCACGATCAGGTCGGCGGGCCAGTCCCTGGCCGCATTGACGATCTCGGTCTCCGGGCTGCCGATCAGGACGAAGTCCAGGGCGGCGACCTGCGGCGGCAGGCGCTTGCGAAAGTCGTCGATCAGCTTTTTCGCGGTCTCCTTGGCCGTGGCGACGAAGACGTCGGGCTGGATGCCGGTGTCGGCGGCGTTCACCAGGGCGGGTTCGATGACATGGATGAACGCCATCTCGGCCCCGGTGACGCGCGCCAGGTCGGCGCCGATGTCGGCGGCATGTGCCGCGATCGGATTGCTGTCGATTGAAATGAGAATCTTGCGAAAGGTCACCGCGACCTCCTGATTTGGAGAGGCGCCATCCTACGCCTTTCGCTAGGGTACGCCACGACGCGCGGAAAGCGCCGGCCAGGAGAGGATGCAGCAAGCTTTGACGACGATATTCTGTGCCCGACGCATCCTGACCATGAATCCGAGCCGGCCCGAAGCGACGCACGTCGCGGTGCGCGACGGGCGCATCCTGGGCGCGGGGCCGCTCGATGAACTGGCGGGCTGGGGGCCGTACACGCTCGACGACCGGTTCGCCGACAAGGTCCTGATGCCGGGCTTCGTCGAGGGCCACAGCCACGTGAGCGAAGGCACCTTCTGGCGCTACCTCTATCTCGGCCGTTTCGACCGCATGGATCCCGACGGCAAGATCTGGCCGGGCGCCGCCTCGGTCGAGGAGGTCGTGGCGCGGCTGCAGGCGGCCGACGCCAAGCTCGGTACAGTCGGCAGAGGGGCGCCGGGCGAACCGCTGTCGGGCTGGGGCCTCGATCCCATCTACTACGGCGAGCGGCGGGTTTCGCGCCAGGATCTCGACCAGGTGTCGACGACACGCGCCGTGGGCGTGATGCATGCGAGCGGCCACATCTTCAACGTCAACAGCTGCGCACTCGAACTGGCGGGCCTGCTGCGCCTGGGCATCAACCATCCCGGCGTGCCCGTGGGCGACGACGGCCTGCCGACCGGCGAACTGAAGGGCCCGGACGCGATGACGCTGGTCGGACGCCACATCGGCTTCGATCGCGAGGCATTGGCCAATGACGAACCCGGCCTGCGCCGGTTCGCCAGGCTCTGCGTGCGCCAGGGCGTCACCACGGCGACCGATCTCGCCAACCTGTTGCCGGCCGACGCGGTCGCGATGATGAGGCGCGTCTGTGACGAACCCCGGTTTCCGGTGCGCATCATGTCGTTCCGCCGCTTCCAGGGCGTCACGCCGCAGCAGGCGGTGGACCACGCAGTCGATTTGCGCGACCTCTCGACCGAGATGCTGCGTCTGGGCGCGATCAAACTGTTCGTCGACGGCTCGATCCAGGGCTTCTCGGCGCGGCTGCGCTGGCCGGGCTATTACAATGGCGCGCCCAATGGCCTTTGGTACACGCCGCCCAGGCCGATCCGAGAACTCTACCGCCTCGCGCTGGAGCAGGGGATCCTGGTGCACAGCCATACCAACGGCGACCAGGCGACCGACATGGCGCTCGATTGTCTCGAGCAGGCCTTGCTGGACGAGCCCGCCCGCGATCACCGCTTTACGCTGCAACACTGCCAGCTCGCCGATTCAGCGCAGTTCCGCCGCATGAAGGCGCTGGGCATGTGCGTGAACCTGTTCCCCAACCATCACTTCTACTGGGGCGACCAGCATTACGCGACGACGGTGGGGCCGGAGCGGGCGATGCGCATGAACGCCTGTGCGACGGCGCTCAGCGTCGGCGTGCCGATGGCCATCCATTCCGATGCGCCGGTGACGCCGCTCGGACCGCTGTTCACCGCCTGGTGCGCGGTCAACCGACGGACGGCCACTGGCCGCACGCTGGGCACGGAGGAGCGCATCGGCGTCGCCGACGCGCTGCGCACGATCACGCTGGGCGCCGCCTACACGCTCCGGCTCGACGGTGAGATCGGTTCGATCGAAACGGGCAAGCGCGCCGACTTCGCCGTGCTGGACGACGACCCGCTGGAGATCGGTGCCGAGCACGTCAAGGACGTTCGCATCTGGGGCACGGTGCAGAGCGGCCGTGTCTTCCCCGCCGGCGACATGTGAATATCCGGGCGTGAGTATCCGGACAGCAGTAACGGTGATCGGCGGCTTTCTCGGCGCCGGCAAGACGACCCTGGTCAATCATCTGCTGCGCGGAGCCGGTGGCTTGCGCATCGCCGTCCTCGTGAACGACTTCGGCGACCTGCCGATCGACCGCGACCTCATCGTCGGCAGCGACGGCGACACGCTGGAGATTTCCGGCGGCTGCGTCTGCTGCAGCTACGGCAGCGACCTGATGGAGGCGCTGCTCGAGCTGCCGCGACGGCGGCCGGGGATCGACCGCGTGCTGATCGAGACCAGCGGCGTGGCGTTGCCAGGCATGGTGGCGAGCGCGGTCGGCCTGCTGGAGGCCTATGCGCTCGACGGCATCGTGGTGCTGGCCGATGCCGAGACCGTGCGGACGCAGGCCGCCGACGTCTACCTGGGTGACACGATCACGCGCCAGCTCGCCGCCGCCGACCTGGTGATCCTGAACCGCTGCGATCTGGTGGCCGCCGAGGCGCGGGACGAAACAGTGCGTTGGGCAGAGGGGCAGGCACCGAACGGCCGCATCGTCCCGGCCGAGCGCGCCGCGGTGCCGGCCGAGCTGATGCTGGGCCTGCGGACCCATGTCGGCGTCAGCGCGACGGGAATCCTGAGGACGCCGGGTGGGGTCGCGGCCTCCGTGCTCTACGAGTCCCTCGAGTTCACGCTCGACCGTGCCGTCGACGTCGACCAGGTGGCCCGCGCGCTCGCCGCGCCGGAGGCGGGCGTGCTGCGGGCCAAGGGCTGCCTGCAGGACACCGACGGCCGGCTGGCGATGCTGCAGATCGTCGGCCGACGGTTCGAACGCGCCGAGGCGCCGGTTGGCGCAACGCCGGGGACGCTGGTGGTCCTTGGCCTCCGCGGCCAGCTCGATCGCGCCTGCGTCGAACACGCGCTCGAAGAGAGATAGGCGCAGAGGCCTACTTCAGCTCGGCGGAATCGATCAGCCAGGGCTCATTCTTGGCCGCGTCGATCCATTCCTTCATCGCGGGATGGGCGAGCATGGCCGTGGCGTAGGCCTCCGAATCGGCGTCGAGGGTGACGCCGTAGGTGCGGAAGCGGGTGACGACGGGGGCATACATGGCGTCGGCCGCGCCAAAGGCGCCGAACAGGAAACCGTCATCCTTGGGAGCGGCCCCGGCGAAGCGCTTGCGGCAGTCGCGCCACATCGAGGTGATGCGCTCGATGTCGGCGCGCACGCCCGGCGTCATGCCCTTGCCGGGATACGAGGCGCGGATGTTCATCGGCATGCTGTTGCGCAGGTCGGCGAAGCCCGCGTGCATCTCGGCCGAGATGGCGCGCGCATGGGCCCGCGCCGCCACCGCGGGCGGCCACAGGCCCGCCTCGGGTTTGAGGTCGTTGAGATATTCGGCGATGGCCAGCGACTCCCACACCGCGAGGCCGCGATGCAGCAGCGCCGGCACCTTGCCCGAGGGCGAGTGCTTGCGGATCGCGGCCTGCGTCTCGGGGCGGTCGAGCGGGATCACGATTTCCTCGCAGTCGACGCCGGCGATGCGCACCATCAGCCCGCCGCGCATGGACCATGAGGAATA
>JAUXST010000071.1 GCA_030679805.1 Reyranella sp.
TCCTGTCGCCGGTCAAGATCGACGACTTCCTCCTGTGGGCGGCGCTGGGCGTCATCCTGGGTGGCCGCATCGGCTACGTGCTGTTCTACAAGCCGGGCTTCTATCTGGAGCATCCACTGGCGGTACTGACCCTTTGGGAAGGCGGCATGTCGTTCCACGGCGGCTTCCTGGGCGTGATCGCGGCCATCCTGCTGTTCGCGATCCGCAACAAGACCGAGCCGTTCATGCTGTCCGACCTCGTGGCCTTGGTGGTGCCGATCGGCCTGTTCTTCGGGCGTCTCGCGAACTTCATCAACGGCGAGCTGTGGGGCCGCGTGAGCGACGTCCAGTGGGCGATGATTTTCCCGCGCGGCGGCCCGCTGCCGCGCCATCCCAGCCAGCTCTACCAGGCCTTCTTCGAGGGCGTGCTGCTGCTGCTCGTTGCCGCGGTGTGGCGCTTCACCGACGGCCGCCGCCGTCCCGGGCTGGTGACCGGCACCTTCTGCATGGGCTACAGCGTGGCGCGCATCATGGGCGAACTCTTCCGCGAACCCGATGCCCACCTCGGCTACCTGTGGGGGCCGCTCACCATGGGCATGCTGCTGTCCGTCCCCATGCTCGCCTTCGGCGGCTGGCTGATCGCCCGGGCCTACGCCAGACCCGCGCTGCCGTGACGGGGCGGCCGGAAGGGGCGGCCGTGACCAGTGAACTCGGCCGCCTGATCGCGCACCGCATCGCGCTCACCGGGCCCATCCCGATCGCCGACTTCATGGCCGAGGCGCTGGGCCATCCCCGCCTCGGCTACTACCGCCGCGCCATGCCGCTCGGCACGCAGGGCGACTTCACGACGGCACCCGAAATCTCCCAGATGTTCGGCGAACTTTTGGGCGCGTGGCTGGCCGAACGCTGGCAGGCGATGGGCCGGCCCTCGCCCGCGCGGCTGGTCGAACTCGGGCCCGGCCGCGGCACCCTGATGGCCGACGCGTTGCGCGCGACCCGCAGCGTGCCGGGCTTCCATGCCGCCCTCGACCTGCATCTCGTCGATACCAGCACGCCGCTCAGGGCGGCACAGCAGGCAGCCCTCGCTACTTTCATGCCGGCCTGGCACGAGCGCCTCGACGACGTGCCCGCGGGGCCCCTCCTGCTGATCGCCAACGAATTCTTCGATGCGCTTCCGGTGCGCCAGTTCCACAAGACCGCCCAGGGATGGCGGGAGCGCATGGTCGGCCTCGGGCCCGACGGCGCCTTGCGGCTTGCCCTGGCCCCCGGCCCGACGCCGTTTGCCGCAGCCCTGCCCGAGGCCCCGGCCGGCGCGGAAGCGGAACTCTCCGAAGCGGGCCGGACGCTGGCCGGCGCCATCGGCGCGCGCCTGCGCCGGGACGGCGGCTGGGCGCTGATCGTCGACTACGGTCACGACCGACTATCCTTCGGCACCTCGTTGCAGGCGGTGCGCGACCATCGCGGCGCGGGCATCCTCGACCGGCCGGGCGAGACCGACCTCAGTGCGCACGTCGACTTCGCGGCCCTTGCCACCGCCGCCGCGGTGCCGGCCTTCGGCCCGGTGGGCCAGGGTCGTTTCCTGCGCCGCCTGGGAATCGAGGAGCGTGCACGCGCCCTGAAGCGACAGGCGAGCGCCGAACAGGCGAGCGCGATAGACGCGGCACTGGCGCGCTTGATCGCGCCCGACCAAATGGGCACCCTCTTCCGCGTTCTGGCCCTGGGCGACGACAGAAGCGCTCCGCCGGCCGGCTTTTCGAATACCCCCTCGGACGCGACATGATCCAGGCTCCCTCTCTTGCCGGTCTCGACGGCGTGCAGCACCGCTTCTTCACCCGCCGCGGCGGCGTAAGCAGCGGGCTCTTTTCATCGCTCAACTGCGGCTATGGCTCGGCCGACGCGCCCGACAACGTGCGTGAGAACCGCCGCCGCGTGGCCGAGCAGTTCGGCCTGGCTGAGCCCGACCTCCAGACCGTGCACCAGATCCATTCGACCGACGTGCTCACCGTGGCCCAGGACCGCTGGAGTTCGCCGGGCGCGCCCAAGGCGGACGGCCTCGTGACCGACCGGCCGGGCGTCGTGCTGGGCGTGCTGGCCGCCGACTGCGCGCCCGTGCTGCTGGCCGATGGCGATGCCGGCGTGATCGGCGCGGCGCACGCCGGCTGGAAGGGCGCGCTGGGCGGCATCGTCGACACGACCATCGCCGCCATGGAAAAGATCGGCGCGCGGCGCGAGCGCATCAAGGTCGCGGTCGGCCCCTGCATCGGCCCTCAATCCTACGAGGTCGGTCCGGAATTTCCCGCGCCGTTCCTGGCCCAGGACGACGCCAATGCAGCGTTCTTCCGCGTCGCCTCCCGCGCCGGCCACTTCATGTTCGACCTGCCGGGCTATCTCTTGCACCGCATCGCCCGCAACGGTGTGGCCGTCGCGGCAACCGGCCACGACACGCTGACCGCCACCGAGGATTTCTTCAGCTACCGGCGCAACACGCTCTCGGGCGTGCGCGACTACGGCCGCGGCCTGTCGGCGATCGCGCTCGCCAGCTGAGTTGGGAAATTGACGTGCCCTATCTGATCATCCTGATGTTCTGCTGCCTGCTCGGAGTCGTCGCAACGTGCGCCATGTTGTGAGCTTTCTCTGCTGTCTCGTGTTGGCGGCATGCGGCTACGTTCCCCGACCCTTCGAGCCGGACACCTCGGACAAGGCGGCCTACCGCTCGCCGCAGGACAAGACCGAACTGGCCATCGGGGCGCCGCGCAACATGCCGCGCGGGATGGGCATCCGGCTGGCAGCGGCGCTCGCCCTCGAACTGCAGTCCTATGGCATCGCCGCCGCGGTGCAGCCCGCCGACGCACCGGTCCAGGTGAGCGGCGTGATGAGCACGCGCGATTCAGGCGAAGGCATCGAGATCCAGATCGACTGGCGCATCGAGGGCAAGCCCGCGACGCAGGAGCCGGCGGTCAGCCGCACGCGCACGCGCGGCGAGGACTATGCCGAAGCGAGCGACCGCCTGGTGTCGCGCATTGCCCAGCAGGCAGCCCCCCGGATCGCCACCCTGATCGGGCGACCACCCACCTTCCAGCCGCAGTCGCCCGGCCAGATCGCCGCCGGCGTCACCATGCCGCTTGAGCCGGCTGATGGCACCGCCACTGTCCCTGGCGCCGTCCCCGGCGCAACGCCGGTCGCGGCCTCGACGCAGCCGCAGGTCAAGGTGATGGTGGGCGCCATCACCGGGGCGCCCTCGGACGGCAACCGCCAACTCCAGTCCGGCATGCGCCGGGCGCTGGGCTCGAGCAAGATCGTCGTCGTCGACGCCGCGGGCAGCGACATCTACACCGTGGTCGCCACGGTGAGCCTGACGCCGATCAACGACAAAAGCGGCCAGCTCGTCATAAGGTGGCTGCTCAAGGATCCGACCGGCACCGACGTCGGCGACATCGAGCAGTCCAACCCCGTGCCGCTCGCGGCCGCCAAGGGTTCGTGGGCGGGATTCGGCGATATAGTCGCCGCCGCCGCGGCCGAAGGCGTGCTCCAACTGCTGGAAAAAGCGCTCAATCGGTCGCAGTAGGCATCGCCCGGTCCCTTGAATCGGCTTGTCAGAGGGGGGCCTTCGGCTGCTACTGTCTCCGCGAGCGGCTCGATTCTTGCAAAGACAGACCGCGCAATAGGGAGACGAAGCCGATGTTCGATTTAAGGAAGTCGGTCGCCACCGTCGTGGCGGCCGCAAGTCTGGGTGGACTGCTGGGAGCAGCTCCGGCCAGCGCACAGACGCTGAACGTGGTGATGCATTCGGACCTGAAGATTCTCGATCCGATATGGACCACCGCCTACATCGTGCGAAATCACGGCTATCTCGTCTGGGACACGCTGTTCTCGATGGACGACAAGCTGGAGGTGAAGCCCCAGATGCTCGAGAAGTACGACGTCTCGGGCGACAAGCTCACCTACACGTTCACCTTGCGCGACGGGCTTGAGTGGCACGACGGCAAGCCCGTCACCTCCGAAGACTGCATCGCGTCGATCAAGCGGTGGGGCGCCAAGGACTCGATGGGCCAATCCCTGTTGGCCCGCGTCACGGCGTGGAAAGCGGTGAACGACAAGACGTTCACGATGACCCTGAAGGAGCCGTACGGCCTCGTTCTGCAGTCGCTCGGCAAGCCTTCCTCGAACGTGCCCTTCATGATGCCGGCGCGGGTCGCGGCGACCGATCCCAGCACCCAGATCAAGGCCGAGGATGTGATCGGTTCCGGCCCGTTCATCTTCAAGCGCGATGAATGGAAGCCCGGTGAAAAGACGGTCTACGTCAAGAACCCCAAATACAAGCCGCGCAGCGAACCGGCCTCCGGTCTGGCCGGCGGCAAAGTGGTGAAGCTCGATCGCGTCGAGTGGCGCGTTCTCGGCGACCACCAGACCACGGTCAACGCGCTCATCGCCGGCGAAATCGACATGATCGAATCGCCGCCGCACGACCTTCTGCCGGTCCTGGCCAAGGACAAGAACATCAAGCTGTTCAACGCCAATCCGCTCGGCAACCAGTACACATTCCGCTTCAACGTCCTTCACAAGCCCTTCGACAACGACAAAATTCGCCAAGCCGTACTCTATGCCTTCAACCAGAAGGACTTTCTCGACGCCGTGATCGGCGACCCGAAGTGGTACAAGGAATGCAAGGCGATGTTCATCTGCGGCACGCCGCTGCAGAGCTTCAAGGGCTGGGAAGACAAGCTCGGCTCCAACTTCGAGAAGTCGAAAGCGCTTCTCAAAGAGGCGGGCTATGACGGCACGCCAGTGGTGCTGATGCAGTCGACCGACCTTGCCGTGCTGACCAATCTGGCGCCCGTCGCCAAGAACCTGCTGGAGAAGGGCGGCTTCAAGGTCGACCTGCAGTCGATGGATTGGCAGACGCTGGTCGCCCGCCGCGCCAAGAAGGACCCGCTGGACAAGGGCGGCTGGAGCGCCTTCCTCACTTCCTGGGTAGCGGCCGACGTTCTCAACCCGGTGATGGCCGGCTTCTTCAACGCCGGTTGCGACAAGGCCATGTTCGGCTGGCCCTGCGACGCCACGATCCAGAAGCTGCGCGACGACTATGCCAAGGAGACCGACCCAGCCAAGCAGAAGGCAATCGCCGAGGCCGTGCAGGTGCGTGTGACGGAATATCCGACTCACGTCCACCTCGGTCAGTGGTATTCGCCGTTCGCGTTGCGCAACACCGTCTCCGGCAACATCGAAGCGCCGGTTACCGTATTCTGGAATGTGACGAAGAAGTAGCGATCCGCGCGCGGGGCTTCGGCCCCGCGCGCCCATCGACGAGGGCGGGAGGAGATTCCGCCTTCCTCGATGGGGAGAAACCGAAGGGGGCTTTGATGAAAAAAATAATGAGACGGACGCTCGGGGCAATGGCCGCCGGCGTAATCATGGCGGCGGCCGGGCCTGTCCTGGCCCAGGGCAAGACCCTGAAGGTCGTGCAGCACGGCAACCTGACGATCCTGGATCCGGTCTGGACCACGGCCTACGTCACGCGCAACCACGGCTACCTGATCTACGACACGCTTTTCGCCGCGGACGGCGACTATGTGGCCAAGCCGCAGATGGTCGACAAGTACACGGTGTCCCCCGACAAGCTTGTCTGGACGTTCACCCTGCGTGACGGCCTGGAATGGCACGATGGCAAGCCCGTTACCTCTGCGGACTGCGTCGCCTCGCTGACGCGCTGGTCGAAGCGCGATCCGATGGGCCAGAAGCTCTTCGACTTCGTCAAGGAACTGAAGGTGGTCGACGCCAAGACCTTCCAGATGGTGCTGAAGGAGCCGTACGGCTTGGTGCTCGACTCGCTCAGCAAGCCGAGTTCGGTTGTGCCGTTCATGATGCCCAAGGCAGTCGCCGAGACCGACGCCTTCAAGCAGATCGATTCCTATGTCGGCTCGGGCCCGTTCATCTACCAGAAGGACGAGTCCAAGCCCGGCGAGAAGCATGTCTACCTGAAGAACCCGAAATACGCGCCGCGCGCCGAGGCGCCCTCCGGCCTGGCCGGCGGCAAGGTCGCCAAGGTCGACCGGGTCGAGATCATCGAGATGCCCGACCCGCAGCAGCAGGTGAATGCCCTCATCACGGGTGAGATCGACATCATCGAGGCGCCGCCGCACGATCTGCTGCCGGTGCTGAAGAAGGACAAGAACATCGCGCTGGACGACTGGAACCCGCTGGGCCACGTCTTCGTCATCCGCTTCAACCATCTGGTGAAGCCGTTCGACAACCCCAAGATCCGCCTGGCCGCGCTCTACGCCATCAACCAGGAGGATTATCTCAAGGCGACTGTCGGCGATCCGGCCTACTATAAGGTCTGCGGTGCCGCCTTCATCTGCGGCACGCCCAACGCCACCACCAAGGGCACCGAGGAACTCCTGATCAAGTCCAACTTCGAGAAGTCGAAGGCGCTTCTGAAGGAGGCGGGCTACGACGGCACGCCGGTCGTGCTGATGCAGTCGACCACGCTGCCCATCCTCACCAACACTGCGCCGGTCACCAAGGCGCTGCTCGAAAAGGGCGGCTTCAAGGTCGATATGCAGTCGATGGATTGGCAGACCCTGGTCACCCGCCGCACCAAGAAGGATCCCGCCGACAAGGGCGGCTGGAACGTCTTCCACACCTACTCGGTGTCGGCCGACGCGTTGAACCCGATCTCCAACTCCTATTTCGTCGCCGCCGACGGCAAGCAGTGGTTCGGCTGGCCGACCGATCCCGAGATGGAGAAGCTGCGCGACGCCTATGCCAAGGAAACCGACCCGGCCAAGGCCAAGGCCCTGGCCGAGGCCGTGCAGCTCCGCGCCCTGGAGACCGCCCAGTTCGGCTGGATCGGCCAGTGGTACGGACCGGGAGCGCGCCGCACCAACGTCACGGGCTGGCTCAAGGCGCCTGTGCCGGTG